>JAYTJD010000027.1:0-5456 GCA_043731405.1 Candidatus Altimarinota bacterium | reverse complement strand
ATATAGTAGTCTCGGGCTGTATGAGTTGCACCAGAGTCAAAAAATATCTCGAATCCATGAGGAGCCTCTATGGTTATGAGATTCTCTTCAAGAGGAATAACTGCGACAGGGTGAGTGACTGTGGTGCAAGCAGAGAGAAAAATAGCACAGATGAGTATATATTTGAACATGTGTTATTTCTTCACGATTACGAATGCATCCATGATATTGCGACCTGGGCCGACGATATATCGACTCTTGTCATAGAGTGCGAGTGAGCCTCCGTTATCGAGATTGATCGCATCGACACAACTGAATCTACGGATCAGATCAGATACATCGATCATCGATATTTTCTCGATTGTTCCCATCTTCACATCATCATTCGCAGTACGGCAGATGAACGACTTGGTAGACTTCAGTTTCATTTTGGCAGTGATGAGTCAGAGGAGATCGTATCGTGGGACGAGATTGACTCCACTCGCGAGGAGTATCGGGAAGTTCGCGATCCCGCTCTGGAGCTCGAGAATCATACCAGAGTTGTAGTTGCCACAGAGACTCAGGTCTCCATAGATGTTGTTCTGCACGAGCATCGGTGAGGCGTCACGCAGCAATCCGAATATAGCATTGATCCCCGTATCCGGGAAATACCGAGAAAAAGCAAATCCATCTCCACCCATGATCCGTACCGTATTCGTACTATCGGCGAGTCCTGTATAGTCCCAAGGGATGAAATATGCTCCATTGATCCCCGCCACTCCCCGCCCACTCTCCACCAGACTCCGCAGAGTAGATCCGCTATTGGATGCCACCGCCGTCACACGATATACATCATCATGTGGTATGACAAAAACCCGCACCCGATGTCCGTCCGTAAATTTGGTGACAAGAGAATACGCAGAGGTGGTGAGTGGGAGGAGTAAAAAGAGGAATGGAAGGAGAAATTTAATCATGAAATCCATATAGTTCTTTAAGAAAGATAAGAAAAGACTCATTTGCTTTTTGTATTAAATCCACATCAGAGTCATCTCATCTTTTTCATCAATGAAATAAATTATTTCGTATTCTATAAATTACTCAAATATATTCCTGTAAGTCATTTCAAAAATCCCAATTTTTATATAGAGTATTTTTTTGCATGTCATATAGTCATCAATCTCAAACCATAACTCAATAGCTATCGTAGACTGCTCTTTCTTTTAAGCAATTTAAGAAACCTTCAATCTCGATAGATTTCTTGACTCTTTCCCATACTTCTTTTACAAATTGTTTATCAATAAATTCTTTCCAAGCACTAGAATCTCTATCAGCAATAGTAGTTGCCTCATAAAGTGCATTGAATGAAATCCAAAGAAATATGAATCGTTCAACTCAATTTTTTTCTTTTCATAGTTGATACCATTTATATATTAACTCAGTATTTGGATTAAGATTTAAGGTAAATTTATCAAAATTACTCATTATAATTAAGGAGTTATAAATTATCTATTTGCCGCTATTTTTCATATTTCTTGTTTGGTAAAAACTTGAATTCTTATATATTCAAGTTTTAGATACTAAGATCTTCTTTTTCTTAGAACTCTTTTGCCATAATCATAAACTCTTCTCAAGAGTTATCTTTAAATTTTCATCATTGATTTTACTGATTTTTTGCTTAGTCTGATAAATTCTACTTATAGTCATTTTATTCTTATTGGATTCGATATAATCGATCACTTCTTCATATTTCTCAAAGTCGGAAAGATTTTTTCTTTTAGTTCGTTTATTTGGTTGAGATAAAATGACTTGTCGATCACTTTGTTTTTCTGCGTATTTTAGATACTCCTCTCAAAAAGAACTTGGATCTTTTTTAAAATCTTTAATCACTTTTTCTCAAGCAGAGATACTTCATGGACTCAATTTTGCTACTAATTCTTCAGCTTCACTAAATAAGCCATAAAAACAAAATCACTGCATGTATTTAATTACTTGATCATCTAATTTTGTTGAATCTTCATTAGAATTATCTAATTTGGCTACTAATTTTCACAATTCTAAAAGAGTTTGCATAAGAAATTGAAATGAGATAAAAGGCAATCATATCTAGTTCACCCCCACCACCTCCTTCACGACTCGCATCTTCTCCTCCAGTCTCGCGTTCATGATACGGGCTCACTCTGCGAGCTTCGCCTCAACGAATGGGATATCGTGTAACAGTTGCTCACGAGTCGCACGATACGGTGCGAGATACTCCGTGAGTACCGTGAGGAGTTCTATTTTTGCATGTCCATATCCGAATCCGATATTCTCTGATTCGTATTTCACACGCATCTCTGCCGTCTGTTCTGGAGTAGCGAAAACTCGATAGAGATTATATATATTACACTCATCAGGATTTTTTTTCTTCTCATCGACTCACTCAGATCCTGAGACGATAGACATCACTCGCTTCTTGAGAGTCTTCTCATCGTCGAATATCCCGATGAAGTTGTCATAGCTCTTGCTCATCTTGCGACCATCAACCCCTGGGAGTGTCGCTACCGCCTCATCGATGATCGCCTCGGGCTCGATGAATATCTCCTGCTTGTAGGTTTTGTTGAACGCTCTGACGATATCTCGTGTCATCTCCAGATGCTGGATCTGATCCTTGCCAACTGGTACCGCCTCACAGTCGTATCCGATGATATCTGCTGCCATGAGGATCGGGTAGTTGAATACTCACATGTTTGGTGGAGTTGGCATCTTTATGTTTGTAACTTCTTCAAAATAATCTAAATTTATCTGATGTTTTTTTATAGCTAGCTCAAGATCTTGACAGCGAATATAATCCATAACAAATTTATGAATTTCAAGTTCTGTTTGGGTATTTCATGGAATTTTTTTTATTCACTCAATTAAACACTCAGCAATATCATCTTCCCAATTATTGTATTGTTCTTGATATACCTTAAATGAATGTGCTCTTGCCAATAAAGAATACGGAGTCACATTAGTCAGTATCCACATGAGCTGTGTGATCTGATGGATATCTGATTGACGGAATATGGTGATAGGAGTATCGACGCCATAGATCGCGAGGTACTCGATAGCTACTTCGAAGGTCTGTTCTCTGAGAGTCTGTCCGTCCTTCACACTCGTGAGTGAGTGGAGATCAGCGATGAATATCGCTGCATCATTGCCCACTGCTGTCCGACCAAAAGGAAGAACCGCACCCATGAGGTTACCGAGATGCATAGATGAGCCAGTGGATTTGACGCCGGTGATGATTTTGCGAGACATAGATGATTACTTTAGTTGCGTATATTGTGAGATGCTTTTTGCGAGTATCTCTCAGAAAATATTGATCTTATCAGTATTCAGTATGATCTGATTGGTATCGATCATATCTATGGTATCATTATTTGCAAGGGAACCTTTGGTAATCTCGATAAAAGAAGATGGAACAATATCCATGATAGACGCTGATGGATACTCTGGTACGAGATGGTATGCTGTATTGTATTCGAGAGGGATAGCCCGCTCAACAAATCACTCACTGAGCAGTGCATCATATTGCCCATTGCTCTTATAGACGCCCTCTGTTGTGCTCGTGAGGAGATTACAGTGTCTCCTCTTCCCTGCATACCCACCGGATAAAAAGTCTCACATCTGATCAGGAGATACACTCTCATCAAATCGGAATGATACAATAGGATCAAATGAGCACATACTATGCAATTGGAGACAGAACTTTGATCTACTCATCACCGCAGAGATCTCACTGGTAGCTTCATCATAGACGGATTGCCACTTTGCATTATCTAATATAGGGGGGACTGCCCTATCGAATGGTCGGTTCATATCACAGATCGCTCGAGGGATATCCACAACAAGGATACTGATAGAGATACCGATATCTCATACATTATCTATACAGCTCTGTGCTACCTCTAGCATACCTATATCTGCTTCATGATAGACATAGGATTGTAGCAATCGATCAGTGAAGTTATCAGTATTGTAGAGTGATGTCTCTCGAATACTAGATATCCAAGTTGCATCAGAAGAGGCATGTGGGATATAAATAAGAAAATCAATGCTATTATCGCTGTTCATCTTCCCATATTGATGCAGTGTGGTAAGAGTTTTTTTCATAAAATAAAAGAGGAAATGAGATAATATTTTTCCTTCTCAATAGTCAGACTGATTTTTTATATCTTATTGGCTACGATGGAGAATAATTCAAATATACATTTTTATTTCATTTTACAAGAGTACAGAAGAAAATATCACACAAATAACACACAACTGTGCCATATAGCATAAATATCCTCAGTTGATTAATGAGTGATAAATGAGCGGAGTTTGGTTCTGGTTTTCTCGAGCATTTCACTCGTGAGGTATGGATTCTGGACTCAGAGGAGTCCATGTTTGCTATCTGGCTTGCTATATCCATGATTGTCACTGCCGTAGGTGATGAGTCCGTTTCTTTTTTCTACGATAGTATGTATAGCTCTCGCCTGTTCTGGAGTTGCCATAGTATTGATCTCATAGTTGCGTATCCCGAGCTCATCGAGTACTGGGAGTATATGAGAGTAGAAGTGATCCCATCTGGTAGCTGCATTCCCATTGACTCCTATCCTCTTGTATACTGGGTGGAATGAGAAATTCGGATGAGCAACCGAGAGTACGATATCCTCCTGTTGAGCCAGGGAGATGAGATCTGAGAGCTCAGGCTCATATGGCTCGATCTCTATAGAACCAAGGTGTCTGTAGTTCCCTGTTTTTTTGAGACACTCATCGAGAAAATGTGTCCCATCAACTATAGTCGATTGTGTATGTTTTGTGAGCACCCTGAGTGTCTCATCTTTTCTCTGTTTATCAAACAGGTACTGGGTGATATGTGCATTCGACAGGGTGATCGGGCGGTATCACTCGGCAAGTGTCCAGCTCATAAAAGAATCGAGGCCAATCGGGAATCCATTCGACTCTAGGAGAAGTACTTGTTGGTGTACTTTTTGTGTTTTTCCTACCAATACTCCGTCGACAAGCTGTCGGATAGACTCAGAGAGCCTGGGCGTGTAACAAGTGATGTGGAGTGATGTGTCGAGCTCCTTGCTATGGGCCGATATCTCTGTTGCCCAGATAGCGTTGATACCTAGAGATCTGGCTGGTTCAACGAATGTAGGAGAGTAGCAATCATGATTGGTCATTGCCCAGATTCCCTGATTGTGTGGATCGATAGATTGTATCTGTGTGATGATATGGTCGTTGGAGAAGAGACCATCTGAGTCTGTAGAGTGGAAGTGGAGATCTCAGAACATATTGCAAAAAGTAAGTAGATGTGACTACTATATGGTATATTTTATGAAAATAGTGATTTGTGATATGAATTGTACAATATCATAATACAGGATGGGGAAAATATTGCCTATACTGATATATTCGATACAATAAAAATGTACTCCAAAAAATACACTATGCAAAAATACGCCCATCTCCTCGAACGCCTCGGACTT
>JAYTJD010000026.1:0-13849 GCA_043731405.1 Candidatus Altimarinota bacterium | reverse complement strand
GGTTCTCTCGTCATGCAGAGAGCACATCGAATGTGGCTAGCAAGATGAGCGACTGATCTGATGATCCACACATCACAGAAAAATGAAAAGAGCAGGCGAATAATGCGGGGAAAACACTCAAATCTCAAGGGAAGAATTTTGATGTGATTATCCACACTGATCGTATCCGTACCTATGATACTGCTCGCATCATTGCGGAAGAGATTGGATTCACAGGAGAATATATCATCGATGATGGACTCTCTGAGCAGACAGCTGGAGAGTATGCGAATAAGACTCTTGCAGAGATCGCTGAGATGTGAAATTTCCCAAAGGATGTACCACATACAGAACTCCGCAAACTCTACAAAAATAACTCTAGTGAGAATATCGAACAGTTCGAGGCTCGTATCCTCACAGCATATGAGAATATCCTCACGAAACATGCAGGCAAACGAATCCTCATCGTGGCTCATGCTGGCACCTCTCGTCCGATTCTCCACAAATATATGGGAATGAATCATGATCAGGCTCACTATGATACTACTATAGCGAATGCTGATCCATATCGTCTCATGACAACTGCGATCGTGAACCCTCTCGATCAGTGGATCCTATCGAAACTGCAGGTCCTCATTGCTCAAGTCCATGATGCCATGGAGGGATATGATGTCTCTCGTTGATGTCGTGCGATCGTCGACTATATGGATGAGCTCACGAACTGGTATGTCCGCCTCTCTCGTCGCAGATTCTGGGAATCAGGGATGACAGCGGACAAGCAGTCAGCCTATGAGACTCTCTATACGGTACTCACGGAGGTATCCAAGCTCATGGCGCCACTCATGCCGTTCCTCTCGGAGAATATCTATCAGGGACTCACCGGTCGCGAGTCAGTCCATCTCGAGTATATCACTCTCGTGAACAAGCACCTTGTTGCGAATGATCTCAATAGAGATATGGACATCTGTGAGCACATCGTATCACTCGGTCTCGCTCTCCGCTCACGCAAAAATATCCGAGTCCGACAGCCACTCGCATCAGTCACGATCACGCAGGAGCTCTCAGACTACTACAAGCAGATCATCCGAGATGAGCTCAATGTGAAGGAAGTCAGATACGAGAATCCTGAGAATCTCGCGAAGAAAATCTGCAAACCAGACGCCCGAAAGATCGGACCAAAATATGGAAAAGATGTACAAAAGGTTATCACCGAGGCCAAGAACGGGAACTTCGTAGAGAAAGAAAATGGGATCATCGATGTCGGAGGATTCATCCTCGAACCTGGAGAATACACGATGGAATATCTCCCACTCGAGGGCACTCTCGATGTCGAGGGTGGATATGGTATGGTCGTCGCACTCGATACAACCATCACTGAACCACTCCAACTCGAGTGATACGCTAGAGATATTGTCCGATTGATACAAGATATGCGAAAAGAAGCTGATTATAAGGTAACTGATAGGATTGAGTTCTCGATTGCTGGATATAGAGGTAATTCGATACTGGATATCTTTGGAGATTATATCGAAAGAGAAATTCTCTGAAAGAGAAGAACAGATATAGAAGATCCTGAGCTATCAAAGATAGAAGAGATCGATACAGATATAGAACTCACACTAAAAGTAAAACGAGTATAGTATATCTCAAAGTATCATACAAAAAATAGCATAAATCTATGCTATTTTTTGTATTATTTTATAATATAGTCTATACTTAGGAGGACTTCATAGAGAAGGAAGTGACCATAATTCTGATAAATCTTTAGAAATTTAATAAAATTTTAATATTCATCCTCTATACTCCACATATATATAAATTTTTGTTCTATGCATATAACTATTATCGACGATGAGAGGATCCTCGGATCAAAAATAAAGAAAAAACTCGAGAGTGAGTGATACGCTGTAAGTAATTTTTATAGCTACCAAGGCTTTATGAAAAATGGAGATGGGAACTCTCATCTCTATATCGTAGATATACCTCTGGGAGATGGGAGTGGATTCGATATTATCGACTGGCTACGGAATGCTATAGGAACCAAGGTGCCTATTATGATCATGTCATGATACGGTGATAGTGAGAAGATCATATATTGACTCAATATTGGTGCTGACGACTATCTGACGAAGCCATTTGTCCCTGATGAGCTGATCGCTCGTATCAAGGCTCTCCTGCGTAGACCAATAGATATCATTCCCAATGATAATCTGATATTCAAAAATATCGTATTCAATCCAGAAAGTCGTGAGATACGAGTAAAGACAAATAGAGTCTATCTTACCTTCAAAGAAAAAAGGCTACTCGAGTTTTTTATGAGAGAGCAATGAAAGATAGTAAGTCGAGAAAAACTCATCACCTACGCCTGGTGAGGGAATCATATATGAGATATATGAGATATTACTGATAATACTATCAATGCTACTCTCTCAAAACTCCGAAAAAAGATCTGAGAAGATTTTTCCCTCGTCACAATATATAAGCATGGATATATTCTCGAATAACTATCGTGCTATGAGTATATATCACTCTCATCGTATATTAGATATCCAATCCGCTATACCATATGGCTCTAGAGACTTCTTCAGTCGCATGATAGTCACTCGTAAATTTCTCTCGACGATATTTGTCCTATCTCACCATATTTTTTCCCTGAGAAATTCATCAGTGAGGATTTTTCATGCATGGGAAAAAAAGAGAGAAAGGATATATCTATTCATTTTTGTGAGATGGATCTTAGAACCATATTTAAAAAACTCATTTTTATCGAGGTTATATTCGAGAGATCCGATCGTATAGGATTTTTCTGAAAAGCGAATTCCAGAAAACTGATACTGGCGAAACCAATTCATAACACGAAGTTCAAGCTCCTTGAGCCTGAGAGGCTTGATAATATAGTCACTCGCTCAGAGGTCAAATGCCTTGCGAAGAACTTCTATCTCACCCCTACAACTTATGACAATTATAGGAGTATCTGGAGTCCTCTCTCGCACAAGCTCTATGACCTTGTAGCCATTGAGTTCTCTAGTATCATCTGAGAGCTGTAGATCAGTGAGGATGATGTCATATGCAGATATGAGATGGAGCTCTCGGGTAAACTGAGCAAATGAGTGGAGTATACGTATTCTATTGGATATAATTCTTGTTTCAAACGTATGAAATATATGATCCGCAAGGAGCAGATCATCTTCGATGATAAGAATATTCATGATTATTTGATTGGAAGTGTCATAGTAAATTTCGCACCACCATATTTTGTAGAATTATCTGCTTCGATAGTTCCTTTATGCATAGATATAATTTTCTTGCAGAGATAGAGTCACATTCAGAGTCATACCATTCACTTTTTTCCTATTTTATATTTATCAAAAACATCTCAAGCTTCAATACCCTCAAATCCTTTTCCACTATCTTCTATTATTATCTTGAGTATATCTTGTTTTTTTGTCACATGTATAGCGATAATAGGATCCTCCATAGGCTGCATAAACTTGAGAGCATTGTCCAAAAGATTACTGAGCACTTGCTGGAACTGTATCTTGTCGAGAGAAACAAATCATATATTTGTAGCAATATTCGAGATGAGAGTTAATTCTGGATGAACATGAGCAAAGAGCTCTAGTTCACTCTCAAGAAAATGGCTAAATTGTATATTTTCACGAAAGAGGTGCACCGCATGAGTGTCATAGTACTGAACTGAGAATACCTTTGCGATGATACCACTACTCCTGAGGAGCTGATCGTTGAGGATATGGAGTTCATCTTTGATCTTGGGGAGAGTTATACTATCGTTATTGATATCATCGATGATACTATCTGACTGGAATATTGCCGAAGCAATAGGAGACTTTATCTCATGAGAGATAATAGAGATAAATTCTTTTTGTTTATTGATGAGGTCATTGTATTCGATTGTTTTTTCATCCACTTTCCTATCAAGATTTAGAGAGAGATCTTGCATCGTAGTATATGTTCGTATATATTTTAGATGAATCTGAAGAAAAAATGAAAACTCTTTAAGAATATTTACTTCTTCAAGAGCATAGAAGTCACCGAATCTTTTATGTCATATAGTAAAATATCCAATATTCACTCCTGAGGTACTGTATAGAGGAAAAAGAAGAAATGTAGCTTTTGGTATATCTTTTCTGATAGCTTCAATATTAAAAAATTTCTTATTTTGCTCAATATAGACAATATCATTAATAAATATTCTTTGTAGCTCCTCATCGAAGAAGAATTTTCTGAGTTCTGAAGTTTTATGTTCATCTGAAGAGTAGAGATAAATACTGGCTGAATAGCATTTAAAGAGCTTGTACATATCTTCATTGAGTACCTGATTGAGTTCTTCAGGATCAGTGATTTGAGATATCTTCTTTTTCAATGCATCAATATGTTGTCCAATATTCACAAAGGAAATATTTCAGAGAAAATATTTTTGTAGAAATGTATATACTGGAAAATATACAATAATCGTAAGGAATGTATCAAATATTCAATAATCATTTTTCCCCACCCAGTAAGAGAGTGATGTGTTACCGATATGGACAATGAAATATCTCACTGCGTAAGTGATAATCAGTCAGATAGCTAGAGCCGCTAAAAAGATAATAACCTTTCATATCCCATATCAGATATGGGAGAAGTAGTATCTTCTTACTATAATCGGCACAGATACAACATACAGGGTAAAGATAAATATTATTTCCTTCTCTAAAATCCATATTCAAAAATAAGGAAGTATAAGTTGCAAGGTAATAAGTAAAACCAGCAAGGTAAATGTCGATAAAAGTATATTCTTGAGGCGTATCTTATTAAGATTATCTTGAGTTTGGACTTTCTTAAAAGAAAAATATCAAAATAGAAGGAAAAAAGAAATATGCAATATAATATGCAGGAGAAAATATGATCATGTTAGCTCTCGTGAAACATTATCAATGAAACTAAACTCTAGGTCATATATAATCCAGTCTGTTCCAACATATAGGCAAAAAAGAGAGAAAAATACAAAGAATGGCAGTGCTATTTTCTTGAAGTTGAGTCATGATGTATCATTATCTCAATAGTATATAAGGTAGAGAAGAAGTGAGTAGACCGTTGGTATACCAGACCAAAATCCCAGACGAGAAAGCATGAGAAGCTCATCTCAAATAAAGAGTCACGAAAAAAATAGGTAGTATATAACAAACCACAAAGAGGAGAATATAGTGAATAACAAAAAGAAAAAACCAGACATATTTTTCTGTTGTCTCCACATCATTACTCAACCCAAAACTGATATAGTAACTGATACTATATAGAGATAATTATAGTAATTCATATTTGATTCAATCTGGAATTGAAGTATATGAAAAAATACTATTATGCAAAAGATTGCTCTGGAATGTCTGTTGATATTTCTGTAGGGAGATTTTTGGCTACTTTTCATCGCATGAGACTCACGAGTCATCGAGCCGTTCATTCAGAAAAATTCTTTCTATATATCTCGGCCACACGATGATAGACGATAAGGTCACTCTTGTACCCCTTTCATATATTTGATATTTTGTTACCAAGTTGTATGTCTTGATCAATTCAGAGAGATATTCATCAAAGTGATTGTGATATTTTATAGAGGCTATTTTCTTTGTCTAATTCGGTAAATCCTGGGATTTTATCATTCTCTGGAGGTATACTACGAGAAAATTTGGACAAGATCTGAAATAGATTCTGGAAGTTTCTATATTTACCAAGAAGTCATATATCTGAGAGAACTAAGAGTTCATCTGGCGAAAAACCGAGTACATTAAAAATCCTTTTTCGTATCTCTTCGACACCTACATACCTATAGTGCGTTTCAAACTCTCTATAGAAAATATCTTCCAGACTTCAAATATAAGCATCCTCATATCAGACAATATCTCACTTTTCATTTGATGCGACCACAAGAAAAGACTCTTTTGTTTTAAGAAGCCTGTCTCGAATAACTTCTATATTTGCCTTTCCATAAACAAACCGAACATCGCCTGAACACTTATGACATGAGAGGGTATCAATCTCAAAATCACCCATGAGTTTTCTCACAGTAAGACTATATATCTGAGGTATGAGTCATCAAAATATATCTTTCTTTGAATGCATATGTCCACATTCTTCACACTGAACAAATTCTCATATACCATCAGCCCACATATCTTGCGTCACCTCAGCGAGACTCGCAATATCATCTCATGAGAGAGACTTTGGATCAACCTTTGTAACATTTATACGACTTGAGAATGTATTCATAAAAGAGACTATTACAGAATAAACAATCTCTTTATAGCAATAGAAAGTTACAAAATAGTTACACAAGTGTAACAGGTAATTAAATAATCTTAAAAATATTAACAAATAATTAATGATCATAATTAGACTAGTGATTAACTATTATCTTACCTAGTTCTAGAATGATGCTATTTCGTCCGATTTTGGTACGTAGACAACAGATCGATGAATATCTGTTAACATTAAGATCAGAGCTTATCACACTATGATCAGCTATTTTATTTACACTCACAGGCTAGAATGTGAAGAAAATCCTCCAATTCTAGAACAAAAAAATATAACCCAATTCATTATGAATGAACAATCAATGATAAGACATCTTGGCATCGAACTCCCTGAAATGAGTATAGCTGCACTAATAAATGGTAATACTAGTAAATGAGTAGAGTCTGTTCTTACTATAACTCCAGAAGAAGAGCTAGCTGCTCTCCAAAAGAAATACGATGCTCTTCAAAAACAATATGATAAGGATAAGCACTTCATAGAATCTGCAATGCATGATATAAAAACACCACTCACCTGTATTAATGGATTCATAGGGATCGCCTTATCTGCTATCAAAAAGTGAGATTATCATCGTATAGAGCATTGTATGAATCGCATACAAAATTCAGGAAGTCTCCTCAATCAAATAGCAGAGAATATGCTCATTACTGAAAAATACAGAAAAAATGGAGTGAAACTCAATCTCAGTAATGGAAATATCGAGTTAACGGTTTCAAATCTTCTTGATCAAATCGACTTCCTCATAAGAGAAAAGGACATTACTGTTACAGTCAATAACAATATGAATACAAGTTCTTCGTATGATGAACAAAAAATGACTCGTGTGATCATGAACCTAGTAGGAAATGCTGTCAAGTTTTGCGAGATTGGAGATTGCATAGAGATTTCTCTCTCGAACACGGAATGAAGCATCTTTATCAAGGTATCAGATACAGGACCATGAATCCCGAGCGATGAAATAGACTCTCTTTTTCATGACTATACTCAGATTCAACGAAGCCGAAAAAGTGAACAATGAGTGGGGCTCGGTCTCTCTATTTGCCGCTCCATCATCAAGGCACATGGGGGGAATATATGGGCTAGCAATAATGACCTGAAAGGTGCTAGTTTTGAGATCAGGCTACCCCGTACATCCGTCACAACTCACTAATATGACTATTTCCGTATCAAATTCTGCCCAAATATAATAGATCACAATAGAGTGAACTCTCAATGTATAAAGTGGATATAGTATTGCATTTAATCATGACACCATGATTATTGAAGACTTGAAGATTGAGTGATATGCACGTGATATCATCCGACTTATCCAAGATATGAGAAAAGAAGCTGACTATAGCGTTATTGATCACATTGCTTTATCTATATGGAAGTCTGAGTTAATCAAAAATCAATCCTCTATAATATTCTCGAAAAATTCAGTACCATTATATGCTTAGAGACGCTTGCTAGTTCTGGGAATATTGATATTCCAGAACTCGAGAAAGCATATGAACTCGAAGAATGAGCAACATTTACGATACGATTAGCAAGATAAATCCAGTATTTCATATTGCGAAAAAATGATTTTTTCCTATACTCACGCTACCATTTTAAAAGCGTTTTTGAACCCATATTTCTATGTTTGAGAGTATATTTTTATCTATTCTATCCAGTGGATTCTGCTTCACAGCTATTGTCATCCTGATGGATCGTCACCATGCGAGCAAGCGTCACGGAGGGGATGTATCTGACCATTTTGATGGTCGACAGTTTTTCAATATCAGTTGGCGTACTGGAGAGACATTTCGTTTGACGGAGACGGAGGAGGAGTTTTTTGGTTGAAAACGCAAAAACTGATTCCTCTCGTTCTACAAGTGGATACTCAATCAAAAAATATCTCTCTGGAAAAGACGAGAGATCACCCAAGTGACTCCAGTAGCTCGTCATACAGCAGCAACAACCCAGGTGACCTATATCGGTCATGCGACCATCCTCATACAAACCCACGGATTCAACCTCCTCACGGATCCAGTCTGGAGCAAGAGAGCGAGTCCGGTACAGTGGGCAGGACCCAAGCGCTATACTGATCCGGGTGTTACGCTCGATGATCTCCCGCCTCTCGATGCCGTCCTCCTCTCACACAATCACTACGATCATATGGATCTCGTAGCACTCCGAGCTCTGTCTGCACAGCATCATATGCCGATATATACAGGACTAGGGAACCGGAAGTATCTCAACGATAGAGGTATAGACAACGTGATCGAGATGGACTGGTGGGATGCAGAAATATTCGGGGATTGCAAGGTCACATTCGTTCCGAGTCAACACTTCTCGGCCCGTGGTATCAGCGACCGCAATCGGACACTCTGGGGAGGATTTGCTTGGGAAATAGGAGAGACGACTGGATACTTTGCTGGAGATACTGGTTATGGACCGTTCATTGAGCAAATTGAGGAACGATTCCCTGATGGATTTGACATCGGACTCCTCCCGATCGGAGCGTACAATCCGAGATGGTTCATGGCGTCGATGCATACGAGTCCATACGAGGGCATGCAGATGCAAAAAGACCTGAGAATCAAAAAAGCTATCGGTATCCACTATGGGACGTTCCCGCTCGCAGCAGATCTCCAGGATGAGCCACTTGAGGATCTTGCAATCGCCAAGCTGGATCCACTATTTGCCTGACAAGATTTCCGAGTAGGGGAGAGTGGTACGAGCTGGGAACTCTAGGTAGAGATACCCATTTGCATTTTCAACAAAAAAGAACTCCCAAAGTGGGAGTTCTTTTTTGTATGCTACTATCAGAGTATCATAGATACAATAGTCATCACTACGGCGATGATGATGATCGGGAGCCATCCCACGAGTGTAACACCAGTAACGAACTCATCCGTGAGATACACCACGAAGAGTGATATAGCGAACCCGAGTACACCGAGTGTGAGCCATCTGATCGGGAGTGTGACGAGCCTGAGTACACCTCAGACGACGAGATTCACGAGGCCCAGTATCGCTGTGAAGATCAGGAGAGAGGTCGTCCCTGATGCGAACGTCACTCCTGTGAGGTAGCCATAGTGGATGAGAGCATATATCGCAACTGCCGTGAGGAGGAATCTGAGTACGAATCGCATGGTATATGAAGGTAAATATCTAATATAGAGCTAGTATAAGTGAAAGTAAAAAAAGTACAAAATAAAATTATCGAGATTTTTGCAAAATGTATACTTTTATGATATATTGATCTGGTAATTATTCGTTTTCTTTTCTTTTATGGGGCTTTTTGACAATATCATCGGGACAGCCAATGACGGCGAAGCAGCAGTAGATATGGATACTATCATCGAGAATATTTCCAAGTGAAAACTCGATGACATCAAGGATACAGATGAAGCAAGCGAATCCTCTGGGTGATCAGGTACTGGAGAGTCAGGAAATCCTACAGGATGATCAAGGGGAACTAGTGATGATAAAAAAGATGATAAAAAGAAAAAGAAGTGAGATAAAGAAATAGAACAGGAAACAGAAGAAAAAATAGAAATAGTCGATACAAAAGAGGATGAATCAAAAGAAGAGTGAGAAATTCTCGATATCACGGAGATCGATATTGGATGAGATATGAGCGTCATAGATATCACCGATATAGAAGAAATCGTAGAAATCATACCTCTAGTAGATGCCACACAAGAAGTCATAACAATAGAACCAGTCACAGAAACAGTCAAGCCGCTTGAGACTCCGGAGTCCACATCAGTGACTCCTGCCGATCCTGTACTATCAGATATTAATCCAGATACTATGCCCACCGAACCAGTCATATCTCTCCTTGATATCACAGAACCAACTCCTGCAATCAGTATTCTTGATATGGGTGATACAAAAGAAATAGCCACAGTTCCTAATCTCATAGTATCTGCAGTTGTCCCTCCTGTGATCAATACTCCTGAGCCACTCGCCATATTGCCGACTCCTATACCCGTATCCCTGGGGGACAAGATCGGAGGATTCGCAGATGAGCTCCGAGGACTCAAGGCAGCCGATGAGATCCTCCTCCAAGAGAAGCAAGATGCCAAAAGAAGACTCGAAGATGCCAAAAAGGCGATCGAAGATGCTGAGATCGCGATCGATGTAGAGATCCAGCGTATCCGAGACGATGAAGCAGCAATCGATGATACACTCGCATCACTCAAAAGGAGATAATCGAGAAGTATTCAGTTTCACACTCTAAGATCTAAATTCTAAAATCTATGTCCCGAATACTAAGCATCATCCTAATACTCCTCACGTGACTCATGAGTGCCTATGTACTCACGGGCTATGCGGCCGTAGATATCCCTGGAACGAGTCAGATCATCAACAACTCTATAGGTGTGACTGTCGGGACTGATTGATCTATTAATAGTGCCAAGGATTTTGGATTGCGTATACTTGGTGCTATACGGATCGTGATCTCTGGGATTGCACTCGTCTATCTCGTGATGATCGGGGTCTATATCATACTCGGATCAGATAGTGAAGAGACTATCAAGACTCAACGCAAGCAGATCACCTACGCTCTGATCGGTTTCCTTTTTCTCAATATCCCTGGATTCGTCTATACTATATTCGCACCGAGCAGTGTGGGCTCCATTGGTACTATCGATAACTGGTCGAGTACAACTGGATCCACTCTGTTCTGGGATACTGCAGGATTCGAGGGGATCTTTGGTAATATGATAGCATTCCTGAGGGTATTTGCATTTGGAGTTGCAGTCACGATGTTCACGTGGGGACTGTTCAACCTACTCGTATCAGGAGGTGACGATGAGAAAAAGAAACAAGCCAAAAATCGTATCGTATATGGTATTATCGGGCTCGTATTCCTCGGATTCGTACAACTCTGGGGCAATCTGGTAGCAATGGGTGACTTCACGAGATATATCCCAAGTGTAGGTGGTACGTTGTTTGCTCTGGTGATGTATATCGCAGCTCCGATTGCTATATTCGTACTGATCTATGCAGCCTATCTCATGATCACATCAGCAGGGGATGAGGATCGGGTGAAGAAGGGCAAATCCATACTCATTAATACGGGTATCGGTCTCATCATCCTCCTTGCGGGTCTCAGCTTCATGACTGATATCGTCACATTCCAACTCTAAAATATATGCAAAAAATACTCGTACTCATACTGGCTATCGTCTCATCTGGGCTCGTGTTTAATACGGGGTATACTGCTGATCCAATACAATCTGATTCTATCAGAGAGGCTGCAAGTACTCAGGCAGGAGCAAATACTACCTCATCAACAAATACAATATATACATCAGAAATGGTTCCAGGTGCGAAGTGTCAATGTGTGACAGGTGGTGGGACATCTGAATCACTATGAACTGCGGATGTTGCATGTACATGAGCTGTCACTGCTCGCAAGTACAAGTGTACCGTTCCTACTGGTCTCGCTGGATTCCAGTCGGTTTTTGCTCAGATTATTAGATTTGTCATCAATATCGTACTCCTGCTCGGTGTACTCTCAGTCGTCGGACTCGGTATCGCATGGTCGTTCGCCTGAGGTGATGATATCAAGGCGAAGAGTACCCTCAAGACGTGGGCGATCAATATCCTCATCGGACTCGCTATATTATTTTTCTTCCGATATATCCTTCTCTTCCTTGCTCCGTGGGTGTACGAATAATCATATCAAAATCCTCCTCATAACTCATTCATGAGTTATGAGGAATACATTGTAGTGTCTTAGCTATACCTTTTTGAACTTAACATTGATTTCATCTGCTTCATCTCTATACTCCTGTCTATATGACAGGACTTTTTTTTGCAGTGGATCCCATATGGTGGATCTGATCTCTACATCTCTCATCACTCGCCATGGCACTCAGTACGGGGATACTCGTATGGCTCTGACTCTGGTACCGAGACCGCCCGACACAACTGATCCCAATACAGTGAACCTCGCCATACCAGTATCATCCTACCGATCCGAGCTGAGCCAACTATGCAGAGCTGACGCTGATTGAGATCCGTCGATATCTCGCCTATACCTACCAACCAGAACATAGCTGGGCTCATATCCCAGGTCGTATCGCATCATACAGTCAGGAGCCGAGACTCATAGAGATCATAGAGCAGCTCGAACGAGCAGAGTACAGTAGACAGGATCTCACAGTCGATGAAAAAGAGCAAATCAGCAGGGAACTGACAGTGAAACTAAAAACAGTGAATCATCCATAAATTTTGTCCGAAAGTGGATATACTATGATACATATTGCACTCTCTCATCCCATAGTTCTCCTCCTCGTCCCAGCCATTATCGTGCTGTGGTATCTTTTTGGTAGAGAAAAAATAGGAGCGACCCATCCCAATGCTCTAATTGCTAAATATCTACGAACTCCAAAAACTATCTGGCTCCTCTGGCTCATACGGATACTCATGATCTCCAGTCTCGTGGCCATCATCGCAGGAGTCAGTATCGTGAGGACATCTACCCGAGAGCAACGGATCCCGCAGGATATCATGATCGTATTCGACATCTCACTCTCGATGCTCGCAGAGGATATCTCCCCGAGTCGGATCACAGTCGCCAAGAGTGTGGTTCGGGATTTTATATCCGAGAGGCAGAGTGATCGCATAGGGCTCATCATATTCGCTGGCAAACCTTTTATCTCGGTTCCATTTTCTACCGACTACTCCGGGATATCGAGCATCGTGAGCGGACTCTCTCCAGATCTCATCCGACAGGATCTCCCAGGGCTCTCAGGGACCAATATCGGGGATGCACTCCTACTCGCGAATATGGCGTATTCTGGGTCTCGGAGTCAAGCGAAGTCGATCATACTGCTCACTGATGGACGAGCCAATATCGGTATCGATCCGATGATATCTGCGAGCGAGTCTCGTGACCAGTGAATACGAATATTCTCAGTTGGTATCGGATCACTCTCAGGTGCAGAGCTCTCGTATACCGATAGTTATGGGCAACGACAGTACTTCTCAGATGGGAGCGGAGGACGACTCAGGAGCGATCTCGATGAGACGATGATGGGCAATCTTGCCAAACAAACTGGGGGTCAATATTTCCATGCGGATGATAGGCTCGGGCTCGTGAGTGCATTGTCAGATATAGCCGCAACACTCCCAACTACGACCGAGTCAAAAACTGAAACCAAACAAAGTGATCTCACTCCAGCTCTCCTCATCCTGTTCGCTGTATTCCTTCTTTTCGAGCGGGTCCATCTGAGATATATCATACGAAAATATCGGTTGACGTAGGCTCTTTGCTGGATTTCTACAAAAAAATTTGCTTTTTGTCGATAATTCGCTATATTTCACGCACCATATCTGGATCGGTAGCTCAGTTGGTAGAGCAGAAGACTCTTAATCTTTTGGTCGCGGGTTCAAATCCCGCCCGGTCCACCATTTGATTCGCAAAACCCCTCTTCCCAAGAAGAGGGGTTTTTAAGAAGCAATTTTTGAATTCGGCGGGATTTGAATCGAGACGATCCCGTAGGGACAAATAGTGAACTGCTCTTCACTATTTGAGTTGAGAGAGCCGGGCGACGGCGGAGAGTCGCACATC
>JAYTJD010000025.1:0-36830 GCA_043731405.1 Candidatus Altimarinota bacterium | reverse complement strand
AGTGTAGCCTCCGCTTAGGCGGATGAGTGCCGGATGGCCTGCTACAACTTTTATCTCTCGAAACTGATAGAGAGATATCATACTTATTAGTTTTACCTTTGCCTCGTTGACACAATTCTCGCAAAGAGTTCATATGGAGATCGTGTTTATTTGAGAGCTTTTTGCTCATTCTCTATTCTCAGATATATCAGAATTGGGCTATACACAGTAGAATTATACGACATACCTTTTTCGACGCGGGGGCGGTGCCCGCCATCTCCACCAGTTTTTGATCAAAAATAAAACATAACCCTGAGCAATCGGGGTTATTTTTTTGTTTGAGAAATATCATTTCTTCATATACTTAAATAAAATTTAAATTTTCTTCTCTATGCGTTTTCTTTTCGCTGTCTTCTTGCTTTGTTTTCTGTTTGTTCCGATTTTTGCCGAAGAGATATATCTGCCCGAGTCAGCCAATCCAAAGACGTATCAGAAAATTTCTGAGTGCTATGCTCGTGATGATATCACATTTTATACATCTAGAGGTGGCATACTCGGAGACTGGAAAAACTGGAAAAATATAAAAATTCTTGAAGATGGTTGTTTTGCAAAAATTGGGAATCAGATCCTCTTTGCTGGTCAGTATTTTGGCTATTGGGATCATAGCAAAAATGAGACAATCACCGTCACTCCTGATAACTCTACCTTTCAGGTAGTAAAATTTCAGAGCGGAGTGTTTCTCTGATTGGATAAAAACTATATTTTTCATGGGAATGTCGCCCTAGATATCCCAACAGGGTTTGATATCACAAAAATTAAGTATCTCCCAAATGAGTATATGACTGATGGTAAAGAACTATATTTCATTGGTTCTGTAGATGGGAGTATACTGCGGATTGAGGGTATAGATATAGCAAGTTTCTGAGTTTTTGTGAGTCCTATGGGACAACGATTTCTCTATGACAAACATGGAGTATACAATGATAGATTCGTGGCAACAAAACATAGAACTGAGGATGATCGTCATATCGCATATATGAATATGAAAGAACTCAAATCATATCCAACACATGATTTCCAGACCCTGACTGAATCAGGTGCATTTGTATTTGATTCAAAAAATGTATACTCACCAGTGATAACGGTACTGGTAGATATATCAACATTTTGATTATTTCCTGATGAGCAACTCGCACGAGATCAGAATAATATCTATACCCCAACAGGGAAGACTCTCTCTGGAGTGGATATATGAAAGTATGCATACATCTGAAATGGTGTGATCCGCAGTCGATGAAAACTTTTTGTATGATGTAGATCTGAAGTCGGATGTGATGGATATGAGCTGACAGGATTCGATGTTTCTACATTTCAGAAAACCTTATCAGGATTTGCAGACAAAAATGGATACTATGACCCCTATTTCAATCCTACCAAGAATCCAAAAATAATAAACTCTACCAAAAATCCACAAATCGAAATCCTACCTTACGCAGGCTCAGCCAATTATTTTCATAACTCAGAGAATGTATTTCTCCGATGATGGGGAGACGAATATAGTGTCTTGACTGGTGCGACGATACAGGGTTTTGTTGCATTTTCAGGCACATTGTATGCAACAGACTCGGGATTTTGTTGGTTTGAGGGATCCCGATTTCCTTGTAGTTCCAAGACATTTCGAGTGATAGAGCCATGGCGTGCACTCGACGCAATGAATGTCTATTATCAAAGCAAAAAAATCATTGGAGCGGATCCAAAGAGCTTCACTGGTATTGATACTGGGGGCCTTAATTGGATCGAGACAGACCACTATATGCGAGATAAGAATAGGATCTATTATGATGATCGTGTTATCAAAAACTCTGATCCAAATACTTTTGTTCTCATGAAGGATCTCCATGCGAAGGACAAGAAAAATATCTACTATGCTTGATGGAAAGTTGAATGAGCCGATTATAAAACGTATACACCCCTCAGATGGAGTTTTGCTCGAGACAGGAATCACTTTTATTTTGCAGGTATATCGCTCCAGCAAATCAAAAATCCTAAAGCTGTAAAGATCATCAGTCGAGACTCTCTAGGCTACAATGGGAAAACACGGCCGTATTGGTGTTTTGCATCAAAAAAGTCAAGTACTTACCCAGCCTGTAACGAATAATTATTGCTTATGAAAAACTATATTTTCTCTCTCCTCTTTTTCTATATATGTGTCGTATACACTCTGCTTACAAATACAAAAAAACACCTCTCAATCTTGAGAGGTGTTTTTTTTATAATCTGAGATACTTATCGCCCCATCTGCTCATTGGACTTGCGTGATGGGTTACCGCTAGTTTCTGGCATCTCATCTGGATTCCCAGATTGACCTGGTGTATTCATGCCTCAACCAGATTGTCCAGGGGAATTCATTCCACCTCAACTCATTCCAGCTTTACCATTATTATCCATGTCATCATCAAAGTTGTTTCAAGTATTCATATATAGAAAGTTAATGATATAATTTATTTCTTGTTACTAGTAGACGCTTTTCTACCGTCAGATCCAGAACTACCATTCTTTCAATCGGGATTATTGCCCCCGCTAGACTTTCTACCGTCAGATCCAGAAGAATTTTTTGAGTCCTTACCATCATTACTGGCCATATTCATGAATCCTTTCTTAGGTTTATTATCATTCCCTTGAGATCCTGTATTATGCGTAGTCATATGAAAAAAAATTAGTATATAATAATCTACATTATTTTTCCCAAACCAATAGCATGCAAACCACAAATTCTAATACTTACACGAATCATGCATAGATGTCACTATCATCCAACGTTCTAATACATAGTTATAAAAATGAATACATAACGGATAAGTCCGTTCACAGATTACTAACTGAATGATTAGAACTCAGGAATTACACATGAGTCTATGAAAATCTCAGTATCAGGAGTGAAGTTGATGTGACAGCTGATTGTAGCTCAGAAAAAATATATCCTTCAAATACGTTATTGTCCTTGATTAAATATCTCTTGGTGCGGTAGTCAATAATGATTGATTATATCGATTATTGTATAGCGAGCTGTGTGTATCAGAGATAAGATCCCTGTTTCATAAAAGCTGTTGCTAATGTCGCATAAATTCGCAGAGAAAAAGTAAGGATAGATGCACGTTGATCGAAAGAGTGAATGAATTATATACGATTTTTACTCAGTTAAAAAGACAAAAGGAAGACAAATTCACGAATATATTGTCAGAATGATGCACTAATATAGTCATTAAAAATGAACTCAATATCTAGAATTATCAACATATCATTCACGACTGCATACGAGACCTAGCTTCTAGACTATATATGTAATACGAGCTATATCTGCATGACTCTTTCTATGAACCAGTAGATAGCTATACTGATAATCAGTACTGAGAATAATCGTATGAATCTCGGATACCATCTCTTGTGGCGAACTGCATATATGATAGGAAATGCTATTCACACTATTACCAGCTGTCATCACTCAATCCCTAGATTGAACGCAAGCAACGATGAAACAAATTTGTCTGATGGAATATTGATCTCTCTGAGTAGTCCTGCGAATCCAAGACCATGGAATAATCCAAAGAAAAATATTGCTATCATCTTGGATCGGCTCCCTCAAATAAATAGTTTGTCTCATAAAAATACTGATGTAAAAGCTACATATGCAATAGAGAGGGCAATCATAGGTTCTACGATACGAGAACTCAACACCAGTATGCCAGTTCCTGCGAGTAGCAGTGTTATACTATGGGCAATTGTAAAAATCCCAGTCAATCTCAAGATGTCCTTCCATGATATGAATACCAAAAGGAGTGAAAGTACAAATAAGATATGATCTGGACCACTGAGTATGTGTCACACGCCAATCCGGAAAAAATCAAATATGTTGTCTAAAATTGAAGTATTTTGGTTTCTGACAATCTTGAGTATGGCTGCTCAGTTCTGGAACCTGTTTGCGAACTCGGGAGTTTGACTGTATGCAAATTGTTGTATCTCATCAGGAGTCGCATCAGGGTTGGCTTGGATATATTCCTGCAATGCTCGAGGTATGAGCTCGTGAGCCTCCATAGGGTTACATACAAAAAAAAATACTACTCAAAATAAAACTAGCGTACGAATCAAGACTTTGATGGTATGTTTCATACAAATTTTATTTAATTGAATTGAGTATTTCGGCTGCCTGCCGGGAATCGAGAATCGAGAATCGTGGGTGTAGTTCAAGGGCCCCATTCAGGTATCTTTGGGCTTCTGTAGTATTATTGTTTTTTAGAGCGATCATACCTTGATGATATAATATGAATGGATCATGTTCTCCTTGTATGGGTGCTCATGTAGTGTATTTGGCTGCTTCTGAATACTCCTTATTTTTGTAGAGTGCCCATGAGAGATTATCGGCTGCGAATATGTTTGGTCGTACCAGGTAGGCTCGTTTTGCCATCGTGAGTGCATCTGGCAGCCTGAGGTCATGGTCACTGAGAAACAACGACTCTTCGAGATCAGTATTGATACCTGATTTTTGTGTTGTATCAAAAGTGATCTCGGCCAGTGTCAGCTTTTGATTGGCCTCGACTACTTGGCCCATGACGATATCGAGGTCAGCCAGATTGATGAGGTATTGGACAATAGGAAGTCTCGCATAGGCCTTCTCGAAATATGATCGAGCCAGCGTGAGATCCTGATTATAGTAGGCAACTTTGCCCAATCACTCTAGAGCTGGTGGATACTCTGGTACGAGGCGTATTGATGATTCAAAATATTGCTTTGCATTTTCGAGATTTTCTCTTAATTCCAACTTTCAGAGTTCAACATATGCATATGCGATATTCTCTGGATACTTGCTGCCTGCATCGATCGCGAGCTTGAGGCTATTGATGGCACCAGGAATATCTCAGTAGAGTTCGCGAATATAGCCAATCCGTATATATGAATTATAATCAGGCCTCATATCAATCATCTTCTGGAATGAGTCAACCGCTCCAGTATATTCACCCAGCTCTATCTGTGTATCACCCAATATGCCATAGTATGCAGCTCGATTTGGATTTATATCAATTGCTCGTTGTATCAGTATTTTGCCACTTCAGAAATTGTGTCGACCCAGTTCTATCTGTGATTGTAATGAGAGTATATCACTATTTTTTGGATCTATTTTCTCAGCCTCACGCATCAAACTAGCTATCTGCTCATAGGCAGATACATCAGCCGTTTCTCGTATTCTCTGCAGATAGAGAGAGCTCAATGTGATATAGTTGGCTATATTTTTTGGATCATCATTTATATTTTTTTCAAGTCATTTTATCTGCTCATCGACACTAGATTTCAAGGTATTGATTTCATCTGTTGGAGTGTTTATGGATGTGTTTATGCTCACCATATCACACCCACTCAATCAGATGAGTGCGAGAGCAATCGGAATGATCAAAACCGTTTTACTTGTAAAAAAATTATTCATAGTGTTGATATTTATGAAGATTCACTCAAGTGTAACATCACGATAGAATCGTGATGTTACTATGAAAGAACCACTAAAGAGATACTTAGATATAAGATTTAATTGAGATATCCTGTTGCTTCTTGTCTGTTATTTCTCTGCCATTTTTTCAGGCCTTCTCTAGTGACTATTCCGAAGAATTCTGTTGGATTCTTGATACTGATGTATCAATTATCCTTGAGATATTGTTGCAGACATTTGACTACTTGTCCTCTAGATTTGTACTCAAGACGATCTGTTATATTACATATAACAAATACTGAACCATTTCAGTTTCCAGTCCCTGTCATTCCAGTTCCTGTGTATCCAGTCCCTGTCATTCCAGTTCCTGTGTATCCAGTCCCAGTGACTCCAGTTCCAGTTGTACCAGTTCCAGTGACTCCAGTTCCAGTGACTCCAGTTCCACTATTACCCATTGAGTAGTTACCATGTGGTACGCTCTCGAATCCACGATTTGGGAGACCCATGTATGGGAAGGTAGTACGTAGAACTGAGTCAGTTGCATCTACTCCATCACCGAGCTTGAGTCATGTAGGATCAGCAACGAATCCTGTATGAAATAGAGGATACGCAGCTCCTGCTACTGCTTGGAGTGATATATCTATCACATCATCAGTGAGCCTACGCCCATTTGGATATCCTGCAGTATCACCACCGAGTACACCGAGTCTATTAGGACTAGCAGTAGGTGCTATGGCTAGATTGAGACGGAGCTGTTCAGATGCTACTACATTTGTAGGTTGAGTGAGCTGAGGTATTCCTGTGAGAAATATTGCTACAAGATCATCTCGTGCATTTCCAGAGCCAAATGGTCACTGAGGAGGGACTTGTATATTATAGAGAGCATAGAGGAGTTTGCCTACCTCTGGATCAGCTACTCCATTTGCGAACTGAGCATCATTCTTTGGCTTAGATCTATTGAAGAGATCTTTTGCTCCGAGAGGAACAACTACCTCATTCACGAGAGGAGCACCGAGACGAGATACTTGTACCCATGGACCCGAGTTATCTTGAGTTCCATTGGTGTTGAGTACACGAGTACTCATACGAGAGGCTGTTGTCCATACTCCGATCACAGCGTCACCACTAGTGGCGTCTGTAGGTATTACTTTGTTTTTAGTTAACTGAACTTTAGGGATCTGGAGTGCGAGAGAGTGCACGTTGAACCCTTTTGTTGTATTGATTCCTCCACCAGCATTACCTGGTAAATTACGTATTGATAGGAGATCAAAAGTAGATCCAAGGTCTACGAAAAATGGATCAGCACTTTGTCCAGCAAATACTTTTATACCGCTTGGTAGAGTGTGGATTGCAGATGCTTGCAGAGCTGCATAGTTAGGTGTTGACTTGGGTCCGATATTGACTGGGGGAGACATCAGATCAGTACCGAGTACTGTAGATACTTCATTCTCTATTTTCGTGAGAGTATATGTCTGACGAACGTTCCAGTCAGGATCCGTCAGTGACTCTATCGCCCCAACATTGTAGAGGAATGTATTCGGGTTACCGACAGTAGTCTTGAATCTGAACTGATAAATGGTGTCAGGTATGGCATCACCATTATTATCAATATTGATCTCATAGAGAGCATTGTCATCGAATGTGTCAAAATTGGGCCCACCTGCTGGTTCCTCGAATGGTATATAGTTCGCAATCAGTGTCACTGTATCCGTCTGGTCAGGACTCACGAATGCGTATAGATCAGTTGCATCTACCCTTGGATCTCCACTAATTATAGGAGCTTCACGGTGACTCGATGCAAATGCGTTGATGTTGGTTAAGAGGAGTAGTGTTGTTACTACTGCTCAACTGATAATTTTTTTATGCAATTGTTTCATGTGTTCATAGTGTTAATGTTATTGCGTTAATCATAATTCGATTTTCTATTTAGATTTTTTTATATTAGAAAAATATATTTATTACTACTATCGTAACTGCCATTGCAATTATCAATAAATTATTTTAACTTTTCATAACTGAGTGAATATACATGTAAATTATTTTTTAGATTATATTCAAACAATATATAAAAATGTACCCATTGTTGTCGGTGATCGGATTCATACGTGATGTATATTTTTATATCAACAAAACATATGCTTAATACTTAAAAGATTAAAAATATCTACCATGTATAATTATTATAGGAAAGGAAATTAACAATGAATTAATTCAGGAATAACAACAAGAGAGATAATACTCTTCAATCTATGAGCTTCCCAATTCGCAACGGGACAATACTACGATAGTGTCCATAGCTAATCATATCCACTAAAATATCCTTGAGTTAGGTTATTATTCATCGTTCCTCTGTGACATTGTATGATGTAATTGATACAATATAATAAATAACACATGAAGAATAAATCTGATAGTTTTTTTATTTATTTACTTTGTTTTCTATAAACTTTTATCCTCTACTTATTGAACAATCTCAATGAGTGAATGATTACCATTTAATTCAAAGTTTTAAAGACGCTTTTTTAGTATAGAAAATAAAGTTCAAGATGAAAAGACAAAAAGAAGACAAATTTCTCGAGTAAATCCACACTGAAAAGTAAAATTACTAACCTTATTCCTAGTAGTATCGATCTATTCTTCTTCTGATAAAGATTCAGATAGTGTGAGGAGTATTTATGAGCATCAAATATTGAATTAAACCAAAAACTTGTTATAATGGATGGGATTTTCTATATTAAATCGTGATTTTTTTTGGTTTAATTCTAAACTTAAAAACTATGAAAATAGCCATAATTTCTTCTCCATATCTCCCAGTGCCCCCTAAGAAGTATGGGTGAACAGAGCGAGTTATTTTTTATCTGATTAAAGGGTTACAAGAACTCGGGCATGAACCGATTCTTATCTGACCCGGAGACAGTGATGTGAGCTGTGAAGTCATACCAACTTGCGAAAAGTCAATAAATTTCTGAAAGACACCAGAAGAAAATATTGAAGTAGAAATCAAAATTAAATGAATTCTTGACACAACAAAAAAAATTTTACATAGTATAAAGTGAGATGTTGATATCATACATTCTCATGGATTCGATCTCCTAGATTTTCGTGATGTACCGAATATCACAACTTTGCATGGTCCAATCATTATGGAAAATATGCAATATTATGAAGAAAGACGAGAGCTTTTTTATGCAAGTATTTCTAAAAACCAACAAGAAGCATTCCCAGGATTACGGTATTGTTGAAATTGTTATAATTGAATAGATCCGGATGAATTTCCTTTTAATGAAACACCAGAGGACTATATTTGCTTTATTGGTAGATTTGATGAAACGAAAAATCCCCATCTTGCTATACAGTTGGCACTACAATTGTGAATAAAATTAAAAATGTGATGAAAAATAGATTTTTTTGGGTTTGAATACTTTATTGAAGAGATCAAGCCATATCTGAATAATCCTCTTATAGAATATCTATGAGAATTGGAAATGAAGGATAAAATAGAGCTTATAAGTAATGCAAAATGCAATATACATCCTACCGGATTTAGAGAACCTTTTGGTCTGACTGTATTAGAGTCTGCATATTGCGGTACTCCTACACTAGCAATCAAAAAATGATCTATGCCAGAACTCATCGAAGAGTGAAAAACTGGAATATTGGTCGAAGACTTTGAAGAATGATACCACAAAATTCAAGATTGCTTTGATATGGATAGGACGTATATATCGAGTAGAACAAAAAGTTTTTTCAATTATAAGAACATGACCCTTGATTATCTTCGAGCCTACAACACTGTAATCCAGAATTTCAAAGAGAGATCATCCGAATTGTAACTATAGAAAACAGAAGCTAGATAATCTAACTAACTTATACACTTGGAGTAGTTTTTTGTTTGATTTTTCTCAGGTTTTTTATACACTCATTGCATTCATATTTTACTATTTTTTGTATGGCTTTTTCCCTCGATAGAGATCAGGCATCGCGTCGTCTCGGAGTCTCATCTCGTACGATAGATAGACATATCCAGGCGGAGCGTATCCGTACTCGCCGTATTGGCAAAAAGATGTACCTCGAAGAAGATGACATTGAGACGCTCCGTATGGCAGATCCAGCTCGTCGTGAAGAGGATTATATTGTCATCCATGATGATCTACCGGAGCGTGAGATCCCAGAGATCGTGACAAAAGGGAGACATATCGCAGATCCCAAGCAGTCGAATATAGCCCTAGCAGAAATCGTACGTATCTATGAGGATGCTCGTGATCAGATTGCCCGCAAGGATACTACCATTCAAGAGCTCTCATACAAGCTCGGAAAGGCCGAGACAGAGCTCGCGAGCTCTGTGCCAGTACTCGAATACAAAAAAAATGCATTCCTCCTTGAATCAGCAAAATCCAAATCGGATAATGATGCCGATGCTCTCGGGAGGCGGATCACCACGCTCGAATCCGAGGTAGGCAAACGCAACTCAGCGATCATCACACTCGTTATCCTCTTTATCCTCGTGCTCTGATTTTCTGTTATATTTGTCCTGTTCGGTAACAACATCTCACTCTAGGTATGAAAAAATATCACAACCCAAAACGAATACTCCTCAAACTCTCTGGTGAAGCCCTGCAATGAAAACAGTGATATGGGATCGATCCAGTGTTCCTCGCCTATATTGCTGAGAAGATCGTATATCTCGTACAGGTCCGCCATCTCGAGATTGCGATAGTGATCGGTGGTGGGAATATTTTCCGTGGGATTCAACTCGAGGAGGGTGGATTTGATCGAGTGATCGGAGATCAGATGGGGATGCTTGCTACCATCATCAATTGACTCGCTATAGGAGAAGCGATCGAGGCAGCTGGAGTCGATGTACGAGTGATGTCAGCAGTACCGACACATCGAGTAGCTGAGGACTTCATAGCGAGGCGAGCACTCCGTCATATGGAGAAAGGGAGAGTCGTGATCTGTGTAGGCGGTACAGGCAACCCGTATGCTACTACTGACTCAGCATCAGTACTCAGGGCCCTCGAGCTCCAGTGTGACTGTGTAGTGAAGGCAACCAAGGTAGATGGCATATATGATAAAGACCCAAAGAAACACACAGATGCAGTGCACTATGAGATCCTTTCGCTCGAGGAGGCTCTCCATAAGAACCTGAGAATCATGGATCAGACTGCTATCGCACTGGCTCATGATGAGGATATGCCGATATTCGTCTGTCGGATCGAGGATACGCACCTGATCTGATCTGAGGAGATACGAGGTACATATGTCCATACCAAAAAACACAACAAAAAAAAATCTGATTAATCAGATTTTTTTTTGTTTAAACTACTATATTTATTCGAGAGACGTATCGACTCGGAATACCTGAGTCGTTGTTCGCTCTGTTCCATCAGTGTATCGTACTGTCAAGGTGATACTGTAGTTCTCAGCTTTACTGAAGATATGATCTATCTCATATCATTTGCTAATAGGCGTATTATCTCAAAAATTCCAGATATATTCATCGATCTGTCCAGTAGTACCATCAGCGGTGAATGTTACAGCAGAGCCAATAATTCATGGTGACATACTCGTAGTAAATGCAAGATTTTTCGGAGTATCTTTGAGAATGATATATTTGCTGATCGTTACTTGCTCATTGTTATTATCGATGATGGTGAGGGTGACTTTTTTCTCACCTGGTGTACGATATTCGTAGGTCTGGATAGCATCCCCCTCTGTTTGGGGTTTTCACTCACCAAAATCAAAAATGAATTTTTGGATCGTTCCATTTTTGCTACGGGAGGTCGATGCATCGACAGTTACCTTCGCTGGAGTATAGTCGCTCGACTGTTGTATCTTCAGTATTGGTTCGAGTGATTTGCGTTCGAGATCGAGGATGATGAGATCCCGAGCAGTGCGTGTATCTGAGCTACTCGTGACTATATTTTTTTCGAGAGTATACATAGCCTCTATTGTATATCGATCGGTGCGATTCACCTCATATGAGACCTGTTCACCGACGAGTTCTGTAGTGTTTTTACCATCTGTTATTTTCCAGATGATATTTGTCACTCTATATCCGAGATTCTCACTCACGACATCCCGAGCATCGAGTGTGATACGAGTGGGGGCGATGAGACCCTGTATGATATAGCCATTTACCGTAGGGTCATAGGTTTCAGGTGTATTAAGAAGTTTTCCATCTATATCTTGTATCTGTGCATGTCTTGCGATGATGAGGGGCTCATTGATGACTACAGTTCATTCTATAGGGTAGCTTGTTTTGTTCGCGAGACGTATCGTAGCAGTCACAGTCTTGGATCCATAGGTCAAAAATGAATACCCACAACTCTCAGATGTTCATTGGCACATACGAGTACCGTCATCGGCTATCCAGTCTATACTGACAATCTCATTGATTGGGAGTGTAGTGCCAGTGAGTGATACAACTATTGATAGGGGCTTGAAAGAGTCTTGTACGAATGAAAGTGATCACTCGATACGATGCTCGCTGATATCACTGATAAGAAAATATCTATCACACGCTGTATCAAATAATTTCAGACATACCAGGAGTGGTGTTGACGATATAATCTCAGTGATGGATGGTTTTGCTTCATCAGAGCTCCCTATAGTTGCATACCTCCATCGGGGATTTCAGAGATTTTTAACCTTGGCAGCAGAGATAGTCATGATTTTCTTGCCATCTTTGTTGGTATTGATATTGCTCTCGATGAGTCACTTGATCTCTACAGTTGAGAGCGGTATATCGATCTGTACTGTTTCACCGAGTTTGTTCCTAGCAGTATACGATCCTCGGATATTGTAGGTACGCACCTGGTCGAATGTACAAATGAGTCATTTTTCTGTGGTTGGATCAGACCCATTCATGATAGATTTATCATTGGCACACTTTGCTCCATCGAAATTGATCTCATATCCAGTTATAGTGATCAGATTTTTTTTGGCCACGGTACGGGCATTGGTCGATATATCATATCTGAGACTGATTGGACCCACGAGACTCGTAGTAGAGCCTACACGAGCAAAGGGGAGTGACTCTGCATACGTATAGAGATCATTGTCATATATACTCACATCACCACCGAGATTGGCATAGTCGGTTGCATTGATAATATTAAAAAGATACGCCCAAAAGGCAAGAATACTAAAGAGAAAAATACCCAACGTACCAGCTGTGAGCCAACTGATGAGTCGGCGTCTTTTTTGATCTCGAGGTGTCCATATCGCTCGAAACAGACTCGTGATCCACACGATAGAAAAAATAAGCACTGTGATACCAAAACTGCCATTGATCAATCACTTCAACAGATTCTGTATAGTATTCGGATCGATCCCAAATATATTGACAAAAAAGGCCGCTTGATCTGGGTTGAATACAACATACGCTAAAAAGCTCCCAAAAAATATAACCGTAACAAGAAGTAGTGATGCTATAAGCTTGAGTACTGTTCCTGCGGTCATAGGGTCACGTGGCTTGCGTATTGGAGTTATTTGACTCGTACTAGCAGTATCAGGCCCTACCACTACCGTGGGTATAACTCCCGAGAGAGATGACTCATGCGAAGTCTGGATGATCTGATCGAGAAGCGATGGAGATGTGGTTGGAGCTACTGCACTCGTATTGTTTGGGAGAGTATCCATAGGAAAAAAGAAATTATAGAATCAGTATACCAAAATACATCTTTTTCGTCAAAAAGAAACGGTTTTCAAAAAAAGGATAGTATGTTTACTATCCTTTTTTTTATTTCAACCAACTCGGTATATCGCTTGTAGGGGCTGGTGGTGTAGAGGTTGTATCTACTTCTTCTATTTTCTTGGATTTTTTGACTGGTTTTTTGACAGCCTGTACCGGTGCGGTGTCTACCGGCGTCTCTGATGATGGCGATACGAGAGGATCTATAGTATCAGATGTAGATATAGGGGTTGTATCCGATTGGACAGAGCTCATCAGCCAATCGGGGAGTTGCTCTGTCGTAGGAGTTATTTTTGATAAGCTATCTCCATCAACGAGAGTGTTACTTGGTGCCGCGAGTGGGTCTATCGCTACGGGTATATCGGTATTTGCAGGACTATTTTTGATCCAGTCAGGGATACCATCATCGGAGAGAGTCGTCGTCGGAGTCGGAGCTATGGGTGGTGGTTCTGGTGTATTGACCTCAAACAATGGAGACATGGAGTCTATAGTTTGTGCTATTGGAGTAGATTCTATTTTTGGCATCTCTTTTTCTATGCTCGACGGTGCCTTGAGCCAATCAGGTACACTGTCGCTTGTTAATAGGGCTGCTGATATAGGCTGTGTATTTATTACAATAGGTGTAACAGTCGTGAGTGGATCTATGGCAGGGGATGGAGTTGACACAATCGGAGGAGCTGGGGTATAACTGACGAGAGGATCCTCTTTTGGGAGCGGAGGTGCTCAGTTGACCACTACGCTACTGCTACTCGTATCGACGGTGATAGGTGTCGCCTTGCGACTATGGAATACTGAGTCAATCAGGAAGTCCTGGAATCAGATATTATCATCTTTGCGTGAGAGGCGATAAAAAATGAATCCAATAACCCCAATCAGGAGAATGATACCAACTATGATAAAGAATATTTTGATAAATCCACTGATAAATCCGAGTATCCCACCTCATGTTGATGGAGTCTCTTCTGCTATGACTGATCCAGTACTATCAGTTGTCACACCACTAGATCCACCATTTACTATGATAGAGAGTTGATTTTTGATATGGACTTTGTATTTATCAGGAATAGTAGTATCCGTCTCGATGAGCACGAGCATCTCTTTACCGAGTTTTTTGTTCTCGGTGAGGAGTGTCGGGTGTGACTCGATTTCTGACAACTTCGATATGAGTACATCGTGGTTCGGACTCTCTGCAGGGATGAGGTCTCGGATGAGACGTACCGCAATAGCTATCTCATCCGTGACTTGTGAGTCACCGATGAGTAGGTCGTCTACTACTTTTGAGAGTTTCGTCTTTTGGTCACTAGTCATAGCTCCGCTCTCGATACCTTCTTGGATGTCGATGAGTGATTTTGCCTTGTCGAATGTATTGTTCCAGTTCTCGACTAGGGTATTGTATCGCTGCATGAGGATGATACGATCACTATCTGTGAGTTCTCGGATGAGTTTTGAGAGCTCCTCGAGCTTGGTCCTATCAGCTGTACTGAGTCCTGCTGTGCTCCCTGTGAGTGATATATCCGCCTCGCTCGTACTTGCGATATAGTCGAGGATGACAGTGATCGTACGGCTTGCCACTACCGATCCACTCGATATGAGAGAGAGCACTATTTTGCGTTCACGCTTGTTCGTACCCGAGAGATCATGGAATGTATATGTAGAGCCGTCAGTATATGATGTATCGAGCTTGTTATCTGCATCATTATCTGGAGTACCATCGAGACTTGTATCGATCAGGGTATCCGTATCGATAGCGTAGTTTGTTGCTGTATTTCCATACATCGAGATGAGTAGAGTATCACCCGGATTTTTCACTGTGATGGTATCATCGACTGCTCTTGGATATGATTGGTACAGTACACCTGTTCCTGAGATCGTTTCGAGCACTGAGAGGTCTATATCTGTGGTAGATGTATCACTGGTATTGCTCGATATCGTGAGTTTACCAGTTGTAGGGAGATTCGTACTGTCGAGTATGACTCATGTAGGTGAATCAGATACAGTAGATCCTACTTCCCATCGGGATGTTTCGTAGGCACCTTCTGATGCATTCATCAGGTAGATCCTATTATCCGGGAGCTTGTATCCGTAGACCCCAGCTTTGAGCTTATTTTTTACTTGTATTTTTTGATATTTACTATTGGATACCCCATTGTTGGTGACACGGATTTTCATATTGTAGTCACCTGCTCGTGTATAGATATGCTCTATGCTCGATGTAGTACTCTTCTCATCGATACGGCCATCCCCATCCCAGTCCCACGCATATTCTGACTTATTGGTTATATTGACTCCTGGTATGATGGTCTTCACATCTGCTGAGAATAGCACCTTCTCCCCGACATTTATCGTTGATTTTGATACCGAGAGATTGATGAGTGGGAGATTGATATTGCCATTTGAATTATCGATGATAAATGGAGTGGGGCTCTGTCCTGATTCCATTGTGTTCATCTTGGCTCCATCATTGTCCTCGAGTATCACACCAAAAAAGTATTTTTCAGTAATATTCGGAAGTACAAAAGTAATGCTATTGCTTTGTGTGATTTGGACATTTTGTGGCTCTGGATCAGACTCAGTGGTATAGTACCAGATATATGATGTGATGACACCATCAGCATCTGTGGCTCCGTTTGCTTGTACTTTTACGAGGATTTTTTGGCTATCTTTTTTGGCTGCATCCACACTACTCGTGAGACTTGTGAGCTCTGGAGGATGATTCGCGAGCTTGACGTATTGAGTTGTAGTATGACTAGCCCCATTTTTGTTGGATCTGACTGTGAGCTCGATAGGGAAGCATCCGAGTTCGTTGAATTTCTCAGAGATTTGGGGAGTGGTACGAGCCTTACCAAAATATTTCCAAGTATAGGTGAGTCCACTTGTTGTACCATCTACATTCACCGAATTACTACTACTGAACGTAGTTGTATCAGCTCGATTTATCACAAGGGCATCGAGGCCATTACAAGCTCATTTTTCTTCGATGATACTATTGGACGAGTTCGTTGAATCTATGATGGCAAATGGACTATCTGTATCAGATACATAGATCTTGCGAGTTATACTATTTGTCTCGGTACCTCAGTTGCGATTGACACTCATCACGATGTTGTAGACGCCTGATTGTTTGTAGGTGTGTTGTATGGATCGATTCGTCCCACTTATCATCGGAGTCCCATCTCCCATATTCCACTCAAAAAACTCAGCATTCGCAGACTGTCCAATCACCGTAACATTGGATCCACGTTGTACTACTTTGGGCGTGATGATCATATTGACTGCGAGTGTCGACACTACTTCGAATTCTTTTTCTACGGTGGTGATCTTACCATAGGTATTGGCTACGGTGACTGATATTGTATGTATTCCTTTTTCGTCAAATGTATAGCTTCATTTTGCTCCATCATTTTCGGTATTATTGAGGGATATTTTCTCTCCATCGAGTCTCCAAGTATAGCTGAGATTCTTGCGAGAACTGGTATCTGGATCATAGCTCTTGGATGCATCGAATGTGATCACATTCGGTTTTTCACTACTGATGGGTCGTGGTGAATCTATCGTGACCACTGGATCACGAGATTCTATAGTGATAACCCTGGAGTCGGTATCAATAGTGCCATTTGGACTCTTAGCAGTGAGTGATACGATATATGATCCTACTGTGTCGAATTTGTATCTGAAATTGGTACCTTCTCAGACTTTTACTATTTTTTTGCCATTATCATCTTGTATCTGCCATGAGTATTCTACATTTTTGGTATCTGCAAAATACGAAGTAGCGGACATAGATATATCTTCTCCAATCTTGCCAGTATCAGAGTCGAGTTTGATGATCGCAGCAGGATCACGTACAAGGAGTTGTATTTCTTTTGAGATAGTTTGCCCGTCATTAGTTTTCATCGAGAGTTTGAGTATATAGCCCCCTTGATTCGTATAGAGTTGTCTCTCTACTATAGGTCATCCACGATTGGTAGAGTCATTGCCATTACCAAACTCCCATGTCGTCTCGGCAATTGTACCATTCCCAATAGCTCGGGATGCTGAGGCATCGAGAACTACTCCCATCTTACCGATCGTAGGAGAGAGCTTGAGACTCGTCATATTGCTCACATTGACCCCATTGATGAGGAGTATGATTTCCCCGAGTTTTGGTTTCACGAGTATCTGCTTGGATACAGAGAGTGGGAGGACGTCAGTTTTTCCTTTACTGTTACGGCTCCCTGATATCACATCAAGAAATACGGTATAGGTACCCTCTTTGGTGAATGTATATGAAAGGCTAGGTCCACGACTGAGCTCACGACGTATTCCACCATTCTCACGAGTCCACCATATATAATTGCCATCTGCTGGAGTTGTTCCTGAAGGATCACGGATATTGTCCGCTCGAAATGAAGCAGATAGGGGAGCGTTGCCCTCGATAGGACCAGCACTGATATCACCAGTGATACGAGAAATACTGACCCTATCTACAAAACTTGCTACCCGAGAGATCGCGTTGCCGACATGATTAGAATTATCTGGATTTTTGATAGCGAGGTCGAGATATGTATCGACGACCTGTTTGGCTTCTCTATTGATACTGGCAGCTTCCCCATAGTCTGGTAACCTATCAAAACCTCATTGCACGAGGTTTTTGACATTTTGCATGGTACTCACTTTCACTGATCTATTCAGGAGGAGTTCGCTCTCCATTTGATTGATTCACTCTTTGATCTTATTTTTATACTCAGCATAGGTATTAGAGTCACTCTCAGTATATGCCTGAGCTCCTGGGATCATCGACCACTCATAGGCTACTTGGCCACCAGGTGCGACGATGCCGATTGTCCATTTGACGATCGGATAGGCAAGCCACATTATGAGAATACCGAGAACGACATAGAGTATGATTTGTCGAGTTTTTTTCATCTTCTCTTCGTCTCCAGCCCCGATCATGAGCTGGAATCCAGCATATATGATATATATCACGGCTATGATGGAGATAAAAGTCATCAAATACGTCACGATCTGTTGAGCGTATACTGCAATTCATTTGTTCGTGATCTGTCCATCTACCGCTTTCTCTACTGCTTTGACCCCTTCGTCTATGCTACACTTGCCATCCGCACAATAGGGTGACACGGGACAACTCGTCGAGAACCATGATCCGCCACAACTCGCGAATGTATCTGATACCGAGAGTCCAAAAAAGAGAGTAAGACTCGTGAGAATGAGTATGATGAGTGAGTTTTTTCGCATGGGAGAGAATTTATATACCTTTACATTACCATAAAAAAGCAAAAAATGCAACTTTTCGTTGCATTTTTATGAATGTTTTATTGATTTGAGCAATCTCCCGATGACTCTCATTGACTCAACATGCCTATATCACAGCCTATATCTCTTGATATTTTGGCTGTGATGGACTCTATATCTGGTGTACTCGATGTATCGATACCCTCTCTGAGGTATTGATCAAATCGAGACCTGAGTCCATACTGAAACACAGAGAGTGTATCACCGATACTGGGAATAAAAGGGGCAAGTTTTGTTCTTGAGAGTGTATCAGAGAGCGATACATCCTCTACACTTGCATAAAACTCACTCTGTGCGGGGATGAGATACGGATACTCATTGATGTAGAGTCGCTGTGCCTCTGGTGTCATGAGATATTCGAGCAACTTCACTCCTATGAGTCATTTGTTACTGAGTTTTGAAATAGCAAAGTAAGAATATCTCCCTATATTGGTATGTGACTGTGAGTTATTTTTTGGAACCCTCTCGGTCAGGATGACAGCCGCTGAACTCGTAGATCCTACTCGTTTGCTCGATTTTTCTAGATCGAGTATCAGACTCGGATAGCCTATGACCATCGCAATATCTCATTGCATAAACATATCGAGTGTATTATTTTTGTTGGCGAGCATATTCGGTTGCTCACGTCTGAGCGTATCTGGGGTAGTCGATATCTCAGAGTCTACTGGTGCTGCTGTTTTGAGGTCGCCATAGTCTAGATATGAAATGAGTCCTGATTGCCCATCAGATATATCACTATAGCCGGTAGCACCTGCATCCATGAGCCAGAGCGGTAGGATATCTCCCATATTCGGTGTATAGGTAGGTCCGAGTCCGATATTGCTCGGATATCTACCAGGGACTGATTCGTTATAGAGGACTTCGAGCTCATTCCATGTCTTCGGGACCTCGCGGATGAGTGACTTGTTATAGAACACGCCGAGAGTCTCATAAGCAAGTGGTACTCACTTGAGTGTGGTTGTCATATCCTTGTTTGATCCAGTAGACGTGAGGAGTCCCTGGAAGATGTCATCATATCGCTTGTCGAAATCAGAGAAATCCAGTATATCACTTGGTATAGGTTCGATCTGGGATTCGAGTATAGCGTCTTCGCCACTATGGAGCATGAATATATCTGGTCCACTTCACTGAGTGAGAGTAGAGAGTAGGAGGGTACGGTATCTGTCAGCATCATTTGTTTGCTTCTCTAGTATAATATCAGTTTTACTATATTCTGGGGCATATTTTTTGAAGCCCTCGATCAGGGACTTGTACGAGTCAGTCGTACCATCTGTGATCCAGATTTTGAGAGATGCTGGTACTGTATTTGTAGTTTTCTTTTGTCTGGATATATATGCTACCGTGGCAATGAGACTCACGAGAATGAGGCCGACTATAACAAAAAATATGATTTTCTTTTGGGACATGAATAAGTAGTTAAAAGTGAATAGTTATCGTAGTATGTACCCTGAGGTATATAGGTGAATATCCTGAATCCAGGAGTCCCACATTATGTCAAAATAATACATTTTATCATATCTATTTAGTCGAAAAAATCTACTATTTTTTTATCTTATCTTGAGCGAGGATACTTCACATGATTTCTATAGCTCATTGTCTCGTGAGGAGTGACTGTGGATAAAAATTGCCACCACGTGCTCGTACTTTGAATGCATAGTCTTGAATATACTGAAATTTGAAGTTCATTGCACTCGTATCTCGATATATTTTGATTTGACTTGGATTTTTTTCGAGTTTACCAATTTTGACCAAGAGCTCTATGAAGTCCTCCCGAGAAAGGAGCTTGCTAGGAAGTGAGTAGTTACCATCGATAGCTCCCTTGCGGTATGCTCCGATCGCATATCCCTGGAATGGGTCACCGATCGAAATATCGAGAAAATGACTCGTCCCCGTTGCTGGACTCATACCATAGTACTGCATCAACATCACGATGGCATCCCGCTGCGTGATCGTGGCAGATCCATCAAATGTAGGAATATATTGGAACATACACTTCCTATCGATGAGTTCATAGAGAGTCTTTCCTATTTTACTCGTAGAGCTGATATCTGAGAATCGTTTTTTCTCACATTTTTTGCTGGTAGCATCAGATAGGGTCGCCTTGATACCTACAGGAGCTGTTGGAATAGTAGAACTATTCATACTCGCTATGATACTCTCGACTGATGCATTGACTGGTATGTATTCTTGCTGTTCTCTCGGTATCTGTGGAGCACTCTGGAGATCCGATAGGGAATTGACAGGACTATCTACTCATGGAGTCGGCGTGACGCCAACTGCAAACATCTGTATCAGACTCATCGGATGGAGACTATATCTCATAGCGTTGTCTCTACCGAGACCAACATTGACTGACTCAAATATCGATAGCCCAGCTCATCGAGACTCCGTAGAGGTAAATGGCCAATACGGGTGAAATGGAGCATCCTGTGTATCTACCTGGAGATGGAGATGAGGAGTTGTCGTGATACCACTGATTCCTACACGACCGAGCATATCTCACTTGCGGATCTTGCTCCCTTCTCTCACATTGATCTCGGAGAGGTGGAGATAGCCAGAATAGAGATCCTGCTTGCGTCAGGCGAGAGTGATCCCCTCATGTCTCACGACCACGAATTTATTCCCTGTGGCATCTGCCTCTACAGTTCTCACCACGACACCGTTGGCAATAGAAAGTACTGGAGTGCCTATAGGAGCTCGGATATCGATGGCGTTGTGACTCCCATCATGCTCCTTGTAGTTGAGTCTGTAGCTCCCCATATAGGTCGTGATATAGGTATAGTGTTCGATGAGTGATGCCTTGGTCGTACTCGTCGTATCTCTGAGTGATTGTGGATCGTAGGCTGGCAGAGGGATATAGTCACTGATAGGGATATCTGAGAATCGGGTAGTCTTGTTCTGGTATGCGGTCTTGCTCCAGTCAGGGATATATCGTATCGGCATCATCATCCCATCGAATGGATCAGCTTTGATATTTATATAAGTAGCCGTACCGGCACTCATATAAGGCATCCATGACTGCTGTATTGCTATCATGCCACCAAGTACACAATTCGCTAGCCATATACCGATGATGGCGTACTGCGCATATATATGTTTTATGATAGGAAGTTGCATGATTTATTTTGGTATTGCTAGTATCGTATCATATGATTTCTGATTATGCAAATTCCTGATATAACAAAATAAAAAAATCCCTCAAGAAGTTGAGAGAATTTAATACTGATACATCTTTTTTTCTAAAATTTGCTCTTCCAGTTGGTGAGCGTCGTTTTGAGGGTCACGTTCTGTGCTCGCTTCTCATACCAGTCGACTACGGCAGTCACCGTTATGCTACCACTACCAATACCAATATTACTCGCATTCGTAATACGTATCTCACGAGTAAAGGGAGACCTACAGTTCGTTGCGAGGGTAATAGTACATTTTGGGGTGGTGGCACCACTCGCCATATAGTATCAATTTGCATCTACCCAGAGCCCTGATGATGTTGTGGTGGCACCCGTGAGATACCACGCTCCATTGGAATTGGTGAGTACATATGAGTAATCTGCCAGCTTATCCAGTGAAGTAGTGTTACCGATACAGCCTGCAAGATATCACTGTACCTTCCAGCAATTCGTCTGATCACTCGAGAATCTGAGCCAATTCGTATTTCTCAGATTGGTCACTCATTCGATACCCTCTCGGGCGAGATTGATTGCCTTGATCCTATTTTCAGAGTCACGAGCAAAGTAGATCCCGCCGATCACAGTGGAGAACATCGCCGTCACAGCGAGTCCGAGCACTGCTATCATAGCCATGATTTCTATGAGAGAGGCTCCATTTTTATCGAGATGCCTCACCAGAGAGAGTTGCATTTTTTGATTCTTTGATTATCGTGAAGAGTTGTGTATAGAGGATATCATCTTTGTTTCCATAGAACTCTATGGTATAGAGATTGATACCATCCTTGAGTGTGCTCGATGCCATATTGGCAAAATAGTACCAAGTAGTCGATCCAGGGATATATTTCTGGAGACGGTATCCATTGACGAGGATATAGTTCACTGCATCCTTGGTGACAGTTCATTGCACCTTGATAGCACTATCGGTCATCACATATGGATTGCTCGCTGGACTGACAATCCGGAAGTCCTTGCTCGATATAGGTGATGCATTGGTGAGGAGTCGATTCACACTCTGATCGAGAGCCTGCTTGGATCCGAGTACTGTGACTACTCATTTCGCTACTTGTGTTCCATCTGCTATATATGCTTTGTATACGATATTGTTGATCTGAGCGGTGAGAGGGAATTCTGCAAAGGTGAATGTACGATTCACGGGACTCACTACAGTATCGAGATCATTGAGTGTGACCCTCACTATATCTGGAGAGTTGATAGATCCTCGTACTACTACAGTTGCCTTGGTAGCAAGAGATCCATCGAGTGGCTCGAGGATCGATATGGGTTGAGTCACTGGCCCTGTGGATCCAGTATTGACCAGGCTCGATCCAGTATTCGATAGTCATACAGAGAGACTACTGAGGAGTTGTTTTCCATCATTGCGGATGAAAAGAGGATTTGACATTATACCCTCATCGATACCTCATACGAGACTCGCGAGTTGCAGTCCAGGATTTGCGAGATCAGAGGCAGATACCATGATCCTGTTGCCTGCCTTGAGTACATATTCTCCTACTGAGGTACGGATACGGGTATCTCACACTATAGAGTATACACTACTATATATCTGATTATTTTGCTCGATCATAGCAACATTGCCAGCATCTGTGGTGACACTGAGGTTTTTAGTTTCTGTAGTAGTTGTATTGGAGAGCTGTTTGATCCACACTCTTCACTTGGTGAGCTTGATCGTATCTCCTGTGTTGGTATGAGAGAGATAGATGAGCTCAGTTCGCTCATCCAGATCGAGAGATATATCACTATTTGTTGCACTAGCTCAACCAGTCTCGACTGTTATCGATTTGTCACCGACGTAGAGTGGTTGTCCTCCTGTTCCTGTGATGCGATTTTTGGATGACTCAGTCATCGCGATGAACACAGTACTTCCACTCGTCTGAGGAGTTACTATGAGATGAGCCCTATCATTATCTACGCTTGCACTCCCTCAGAACGAGCTCGCTATGATAATGAGCAAAATGATACCTGCGAGTATTGCTACCCAGAGCCAGGGAATATTCGCTGTTGCTGATCGAGATCGAGAGTATTCGTTTCACATTGTTTGGATGTGTTAGTGGGTAGGTTTTATATCTTGGGTATGATACTCTCTATGACGGCGTATGTAGCATCTTTCCCTTTTGGTGTTCGAATACTGACCGTGTCGCCGACACTACACTTATGGAATGTTATAGCAGCCATGAGCACTCTATAAGTTTTCGTATCTGTAGTGATTTCATATTTGTCCCCATTTTTCGTTACTATACCCACACTAGTCTCAAAAGGGATCTCTTCTATAATTTTATATTTGATCCCACCATGACTCTCGATAGTTGCCTTGAGTCTACTCCCTTGTACGAGGAGTGATTTGGATGAGTAGTTCTGTGGTACAGGATATACCGCACTATCAGGACCGAGCATAGAGTCGCCGGTGAACACTCACTCTACGACCTTGTCATCTCATGACTGGTAGCTCGAGAGCTCTACTCCAGCAGTATCGAACTCGTCTCGAGGGGTATCTCCGAGGAGGCTATCGAGGATCTTGCGAGCTGATCTGATAGAGTTCTCTGCGGCCTGTACGAGATCCCTGAGTGCTTTTATTTGTTTATCTTGTGACATACTATATATATGGGTTATGGATTTGATAGAGAGTATATGGGTTTTGTATGGATTGTCGAGATATTTTTATTGACCTGTAGCTAATATATGATATAGATCTATTATCTCCGGATAGTAGAGGATACTCAGTATCCAGCCTATCCCAAGAAATGGTCAAAATGGAATCTGGGATTCTGTTTTTTTGCGTTGTATCGCATTGTATAGAAGTATGGCGATTCATATGATACTCCCGATGATATATGCAAATGCAAAACTCGCGATCCCATGGACTACACCGAGCGTGAGTCAGGCGAATATCGCAATACGCAGATCACCCCCACCGATCCATGTGGGTATCTCGAGAGTCTCTTCTTGTTTCGGTGTTCTCCATATATCGACGAGCATCACTATAGGGAATGTGATATAGCTTAGTATGAGCTCTCAGAGATGCTTCCAGTCTTTATTTTTTGCTAGATGATATCCGCCTGGTATGAGTATCTGTAGATAGAAAAACGTATAGAGAAAAAATGCCCCATAAAGTCGATCTGTGATAGGTATATGAAAAGTATGAAAAGTATACCCTGTGTATGAACTGAACAAAAGTGAAAAAAATGGAATCGCCAGAAGCAGATAGATCACGGGTACCATAATCTGGTCGGGGATCTCCATGTATCGCATGTCATAGAGGATATAGACACCAGTGGTGAATGCGAATAAGAGGAGTAGGAGCATCTCCATACTAATGGGATCTATACCGATACGCATACCCGCATATGCGACTATAGCAAAAATAGATCCCATCAGGATCTCTGCTATCGGATAAAAACCTGGTATAGGTATGTCACAGTGGGAGCACTTGCCTCGACTCCAGAGGTATGATATAAGAGGGAAGAGATCTCTCCATCAGAGTATATGATGACAGTGTGGACACTCACTCCGTCCCATCATGATACCTCACTTACCACTTTGCCATCTCTCGATGAGCACTGTCGAGAAGCTCCCGAATATGAGTCCGAGAGTTCAGAAAATGAAAAGGAGAAAAATCATATATTTATCGTTCAAGCATATAGAGGGAGTGGAGATTGGCCTGTTGTATCTTGTCTATATGTTCTGTTCTGACATTGGACGATGAGAGGATCCGATCGAGAGGAGTGTGAGATACATGGTCATAGATATATCCGAGAATAGGATCTTCTCCGAGGATGGATCTATCCATAGATCCAAGGGACTTCAGTATCCGCATCTGGAATATTGTATGGTGTCATAGAGTCATATCTTGGGATCTACCATATGTGATGAAGCCGGCAGTATCCTCGTAGAGAGAGCGACACTCTGATCACTCCCTACTCATCTGGTTCACGATTCGGAGAGTTTCGAGAAATGCTACTATGCGTACATAGTTCCAGGTGCGACTCCAGCCCGGTGTTTTGATATCGATATTTTTGACCTGATTCTTGCCGCCATCACGTGATATGAGGACTTCGATGATGTCCCCGAGATCTATCCCACTTATATTTTTCTTGCTCCACCATCCTGTGATCTTGCCATATTCCTGAGAGATCATGACAATACGCGTCTGATTGTCACGGATTCTCGATATACTGAGGATGACGGCATTTGTTTTGTACACAGTGTGGGTTTATTTGAATATGATCTTGCCATCTACGAACTCAAAATTGAGACCATATACCCCTGTAGACGTTGTTACATAGATTAGTCCATCTCGTGGTACATTGATACTCTTGACGGTTGACTCTGTATTGAGTTCGAACTGTCCGATATAGTTCCATGCCTTGATATCCTGGAATCTCTTGGAGTCAGGTTGGAATATCCATATCCTATTCCCATTGAGTATATAAGTATAAGAGAGATAACTCCGTGTGATGAATGAGCTTGTTTTACTTGTATCGATACCCCATTCACCTGGGATCTTGTTGAGGATGATCGATGTGAGTGTATTCCTATCTCAGAGATATCTTAGTATCTTTCCATCTTCCATATAGAGATATATACCGCCATCGATACTCATATCAAATATTCAAGGTTGGACTTTTTCCATGAGTCCTGACTTTTGTGAAAAGCCATTTAGTCCTGGTTTGTGTCTTTGTATTTGGTTTTTTGAAGCCTCAAGGAGATAGATATTCCCATTGAATGTCTTGATCGAGAGAGCATCTTCCCATGAGTTCTGTCCTGTGACGTTCACATAGGAGAACTCATCACGAAGCGGAGAGAGAATATGATTCTGGGTCGTGAGGATGTATATTGATCCATCTTCTCCCGCATCAAAACTCTTGATCCGTTCTCATCCAGGATAGGGAACTATTTTTATGACTTTATCCCCTGTTACGTAGTTAAGAATAGCTCCTCATTCCCCGAGCAGTATGAGTTTTTTATCTTTTTCTATCATGCCTACTGGACTGAACTCTGCTGGGTTGAATGGGATAACAGATGTCAGTTGTGTCATATCAACCGACTGGATATCATAAACCTCCTTTTTCATACTTGTTATACGATCGAAGAGCTTTTGCGTATCTACCATATGGGACTGTTCCTTCCTCAAATCAAATAGTATTTTCTCTGCTTGAGTGATTTTGGCATTGAATGCTGTAGGGTTTCCAGAGAGTTTTTGTCCATCATCGATGAGGATATTTGCTTGGATGAGGAGATTTTTGGTATCGGATGTATTGCTCGAGAGGACTCAGAGGATACTCGACACCAGGGAATAGGCGAGTGCAAAAAGGAGTACCACACCGATAGCGAGGAATGCAAATTGGTATCGAGTATTGGATAGTGTCGGGATTTTTTGGATGAGTCATCTGGTTCTTTCCCACATTCTCTTGCTCCTGATGTACTCAACCAACACTACCCCACGATCACGGAGTATGTCTGCCTGTTTGCGTCCGCGAGTTGATACTGGAGTCGGAGTAGTATAGATACGACGAGAGAGGCGGATGATATGGAGATTGACCCAGATCTCTCTCTCTATCGTACGCTTGCTCGTCTCGCTCCAGATATCAGGTGGTAGACTCGCGAGCTCTGCGAGTACATCATACCCGAGGATGTGTTCAATATCGTCATTAGCCAGATATACCGTTGCTCAAACTGGGATCTTGCCAGTGGTGATCGAGTGGAACTCGTGGGATCTGTTCTCGTGTACTGTGATATCGATGAACTCGCCACTCTCCTCGATGAATACGCCATGTGTCCCTCAGACGGTCGAGAGGGTCAGATCTTCACCCTGGAGCATACCGAGGAGGATACGGACATCTGAGATGTCCTCTCGTGGAAAATTGGTCACAAAGCTGTTGTAGTGCTCGGTGATATAGCTGAAGTCTTGACTCGTCTCTCTCATATTCCACTCAGTCGATGAGATGCTCTCGAGAATATGATCCTCGAGTATCGATACTATTGACTCACTCTCACCATCGATAATACAAAAAATACTCACCGCATCGTGTGGGGTGAGAATATGTGAACGAGTTGCCCTGGTGCTTGTCGGATGATTGTGATGGAGTCCACTGATCTGTATCATACTATACTATATTGATTGCAAAAATACTAAAGATTCCCGAGGAGTCCGAGAGTATCGGCGGCATCGGATTTGGATGTGTCAGATTTTTCGGCATTCTGTACCTGTTGTTTTGCCTTTTGTGACTGGAGCGATTGCCACTCGATAAGGTGTTTTTCGTTGAGGGTCTTGATCTCTTCTTGGTACTTGAGATTGAGTTCTTCGAGTTGTCGTCGCTCTGTCATGAGGATATTGAAGAGTCTATCTACCTGCTCATCCGTCATCGATGGGAGGATATCGAACCAGTATTGTTTTTCATTGTTGTCGATCGACTCGCTCCCGAGTACGAGCTCTACAAGCTCAGTATATTGGAGTTGGATCTCATCGAGGATAGTGAATGTGAAGTTATCACGAGTGACTTGAGCCATAGATAATATATAAAAACTAAAAGATACAGCCAAGAAGGGAGATACAGTATAGAAATAATCCTATATCAGAAATAGTCACTGTAATTGATCTGAATTGTATACAATGTTTATCATTTCGCAAATAAAAATATGATAGACAAATCGCTTTGACTTGATTTTCTCTCTCTATTCCCTATGATTTGCTCCTATATGCAACATATCCTCCTCCCAGTTCTCGCATTTTTTGCTCGACTCATCATCTCGAGGCATCAGCCATACATCATCGGTGTCACGGGTACAGTCGGCAAGACCACCATCACGACTCATATTGCTCGGTTTCTCACCCAGGAACTCGGGAGTCATCAAGTCGGATACTCGCTCCATCACTACAACGGCGAATATGGTCTACCTCTTACTATTATTGGATGTCGGACTCCAGGTCGCAATCCGTTTCTCTGGATTTGGGTATTTGTCCTCGCACTGTCTCGGCTGATCCGTCCCTATCCGAGATATCTCGTCCTCGAATACGGTATCGATCATCCCGGAGAGATGGCGGGACTCCTCGATATCGCGACTCCAGATATCGCTATCATCACACCGGTCGAGCCCAATCATCTCGAACAATTCGGATCACTGGGGGTATATCGAGCCCACAAGCTGATGATCCTCGAACATGCGAAACATCGTATCATCCATGAGTCACTCCGCCAATACGTCGATCTCGACGCCCTCTACTACTCCCTCGGAGCCCTCTCAGATATCGATGCGGCACATATCGAGATGGATATATCAGGCACTCGAGCGGTCGTACAATATAACAAAAAGGAATACCCGATATCGCTCCCAGCGATCGGCACGTTCCAGATAGAGAACCTCCTCCCACTCTATGCGATCGCAGATATCCTCCATATCGATCCAGCTCATATTGCGAGATATGCGTCACATGGCTCGCCTGAGTCTGGGCGATCTTCTATCCTCTCAGGTATCCATGACTCGATGATCATCGATGGGAGCTACAACGGTGGATATATATCCTTGCGTGAGGGGATAGTCTCGATGAGATCGTTCCTCCACTCACATCGTATCATATTCCTCATAGGCGATATGCGAGAGCTCGGTGGGGCATCGAGAGATATCCACGAGCAACTCGCCCGTGAGATCTGTGATATCATTCCACATGAGAGTCGTGTATCATTTTATCTCGTTGGTCCGATGATGCGGGACTATGTTGCTCCGATTCTCTCGTCTCATTTTGATACTCTATCGAGTCTCTCATCCCGAGATATGGGCAAAAGGATCGCTCAGGATTTAGCAAAAAATAAAACTGATACCATCGTCTACGCAAAATGAAGCCAGAACACGATTTTCATCGAAGAGGGAATCAAGTCACTCCTCTCAGATCTCCTGGATGTTGGCAAGCTGCCACGGCAAACTGAGCGTTGGATGTCAAAAAAAGAAATATTTTTTAGGAGTTTGGAGAAATAGTATATAAGAAATATTTTTTAGACAAAATCTACTCAATTTCAGAGCAAAAATACCCTCATTGTTGGGTATTTTTGCTTCTTATGTGCTAGCATAGCTGTATGAACAAGACTCTCTCCACTGCATTCACTATATTATTCGTCATATCCTATCTCTCGCCAACGATCGGGAGTGCGATAGACACGACGACCTCGGGTCGTATCCTCGACAACTTCAAGGCTCAACAATCTGATATCCTATTCGAGTCGGCACCGTTTGAGCTCCAGGATGCGAGCAAGATCCTCGAGGATGAGTACGCGATGAACGGACTCGAGTCACTCAAGATACGACTCCAGACGATACAGACCGCCTATCAGGTCAAAAAAGATGCCATCGGAGAAGTCCGAGTATCACTCGAACAGGCACTCGCTGTCCTCGCTGAGTCGATCCGCGTGACTACTGAGTCGATCACACAGACCAATCTCGATATCAAGATCAAACAAACCAAAATCCAACAGCTACAATCAGATGGCCTCGCACTCAGGTCTCGTATCCGAGAACACCGTCAGATCATACTTGCCTATCTCCGCAATATTTATTCACAAGGGAATACTGTCCTCGATGCTGGGGGCAATATCGACCTCATCAAGAATATGATTCTCACGACTGAGGATAGTGACTTCACTCTCTCGGATATCACCTACAAGACGCTGATCACGCAGATGGGACAACAGTTCGTCGATGAGTATCGCTCTCTCGTGAGAGCCTACTACCTGTCGAATATACAAACTCAAAATGAGCAATCCGCACTCGAGACACTCCGATCAGGACTCCAGAGTCAGAGTACGACCCTAGAGGCTCAAAAAAATGAGCGAGAAAAACTCCTCGAAATCACTCAGTGACAAGAGGCACTCTATGTCCAGTATATAGCATCTCAGCAGACAGCTCAGGCCCAGGTCGAGAGCCTCTGGCAAGAGGCGAGTGATCGCTATAGTGAGTCGTTTGACCTCCTCCTTGCCAAGTATAGCTGCAACAAAACGAAGAAAACCAATACTCAGATCGTCGAGTGTGCTCGTATTCGCCAGTACTTCATCAATGAAAAAGAGCTCGCCAAGTGAGAAAAAAGAATCGATACGCCCAATCTCCTCGACTGGCCGATCGAGAGTCGCCGAGTCACATCATACTATCACGATGCCGACTACTATCAGGCACTCAGATCTCATCACGATGCTATCGATATCGCAGCAGAGCAGGGGACTGAGATCCTCGCTCCAGCGGATGGATACGTGACCTATATCCTCCCACCCGTTCCCGGTGGATACTCCTATATGGCAGTCAAGCACGCCGATGGACTCCTCACGGTCTACGGACATCTCTCGGAGGTACTCGTATCCAAGTACGAATTCGTCAAAAGGGGACAACCAATCGCCAAGAGCGGTGGAGCTGTCGGGACGCCAGGAGCGGGTCCGATGACGAGTGGGGCTCATCTCCACTTCGAGGTATGGAACAATCGAGAATCCGTCGATCCACTCCGCTATCTCTCGATCGCGACTATGGACTATGCCAAACTCCTCCCACTCTATCAGGACAAGTTCCTCACGGATATCGTCGAGCTCTCCGGGACTGGAGCCGATATGACCCGGTATAAAAAGAAATTCAACCTTGTAGGGAAGGACGAAACTGAGCGACAAAAATATCTCCTCAAGACATATGCGACCTCAGACTTCAACAAGTGGCAGATGTGGGTGGATATCGCACTGGATGCCAACATCGATCCGAGCTTCATGATCTGTATCTGACTGGCCGAGTCCACTCTCGGCAATCATCTCAAGACCCCATACAACATCGGCAACATCGGCAATACGGATAGTGGATCTACCTACTCGTTCGCATCGGCGAGAGAGTGACTGGAGTGGATGACTGCTACGTTCAACAACCGATATCTCGGCAAGTATACTCATCTCTCAGAGCTCTCTCGATGGGGCAATCCAGATGGATCTATCTACGCCTCGTCGAACTCGAACTGGCATAGCAATACTGTGAGATGTCTATCGGCTCTGAAGTGAGAATTTGTGAAGGATGATTTTGAGTTCAGATTGAAGTAATAGTATTATTAGAATAGTCTCTATCTAGATTCTAAATATCTTCACTTTTTAGGATATTTCTCTATACTCTGGGATTTTGGATTTTTGGAGAGTCATATATCCGATCAGAATAGCGATGATAGTGAGAAACAATATACTCGTACTCGTTGTGCCAAGTCAGAGTCACCCATTCTCGATGGGCTGTGAGAGATAGTCTCAGAATGATGCTCCGAGTGGACGTGTGAGGATATAAGCTAACCAAAAACAGAGAATAGCATTGACTCTGAGTACATAGTATGCTCCTGCGATCAGTGCGATGACTCCTGCGAATATGAGAGCAGATGTGAGATACCCGAGCGAGAGTCACTCCGCGAAGAGATCTCACACAGCTGTACCTAGTGCGAAGGTAAATAAGATAGCGATCCAATAAAATATCTCTCGTTTTCGGGTAAAGATAGTATGAATAGAGAGTGTCCTCTCTTTCATATACCAAATTCCAAATATAAGAGCAAGAATGATGCTGAAAATAATAGTCGTAGTCTCTAGTGATATCCCGAAATTATCGATAAGGTTATCTGTAAAGAGTGTTCCGAATATACTCATAAATACGACGGTCAACCAGTAGAGCCAGGGAATATACTTTTTCGAGAGTATTTGGAATGTCACGAATACTATGAGCAATCCTCCCATGATGAGAGAGGTATTGGTCAGACCTATATCCAGGGTTGTGTTGAGATAGTCGGCCGCTGTCTCACCGACAGTCGTTGCCATTATCTTAATAGTCCAGAATGAGAGAAGTACTTCTGGGATTTTGTTCCAGAGGGTATTCTCTGCTTGAGAAGTTAGAGTCATAAATAAGAAAGATAAAGAAATGGTAAATAAAAAAATTCTATCTATCCTTTACACCCACAATATTCTATTGCTCAGTAGGAGTAGGTATTATGGGTGCCGAGGATGTAGAGAATATGAGAAGACTGATCTATATTCCGACGAGTGAAGAGGTATTATTTTCCATCTTGATCTCGATCATTTGGATCGTTTTCATTATCTGGAGCTTCTGTATCATTAGCTTCATTTGTATCATTGGCTTCTGTCTCAGTTTTGAGGATAGTTCCTTTTACTGGATCGATTTTGACATCAGTTCCATTACTGAGAGAGACATTATAGATGGCTATGCCATTTTCATCTTCAGTTTCGAATCCTGTGACGGTAGTGCCTGCATTTGCAGTGAGAGCGATCTTGGTAGCCATAGCCTCCGTTATAGATCCTGCTGGGAGTGCAATAGTATCGTCCTGAGTTTCAGTCTTTCCTTCGTCAGATGTGCCAGTATTTGGGGCATCAGCGACTTCTTTAGTATTTTCCTGAGCATCTGGAGTTTCTTTGTCAGGAGCACTTCTCTCTGTATTCACTGTTTGCACCTGTGGATCTTGAGATGATGGGATCATGTGAGGGATTGCGGGGTTGCTGGTAGCGGCAAACGATGTGAGTCCGATCGATCCTGCTACTGCAAGACCAGTGAGAGCGGAGTAAACGAATTCTTTTCGCATATGTGTGTGGGTCAAAAAATAAAATTAACGAAGAGTGAGGATCCTCACTTTCTATTACGAACTATATGAAATATTTCTTTCAATTTTCTTTTAAAGAAATATTTTCTTCATCAATTTTATGATAACTTGATTGATTTTTCTGCATAGGACAGTATCTCTTATTGTATAGACGATGTATCCTGATAATATACCAACCGCTAAGCCTCATAATATATCGAGTGGGTAGTGAATCCCTCCGATGATGCGAGCAATCAGCATAAGGATAAAAAATGGAAGAAGATAGTAAAAAATCTTCCTGTATCCAAAAAGGAATAATGCTACAAGAAAAGCAGCTCCTATCGTTGCATGATCGGAAGGGAAGCTATTATCTGGAATATGTGAGAGTATGAACATTCATTTGTTTTGGAGAAATGAGAGAGGTCTCGCTACATAGACGAATTGCTGTATTAAAGTAGCTATTATTCAAGCGAATATCTCCGCATAGAATATTAAAAGGAGCTTCTGCTTTATACTATCATTATTTTGTAGAGTAGCGAATATCCAGTATCCTACGAGAAAAATTGGAATAGTGAAAATAGGAAGATCTGCAAAGTAAGGCAGTACGATTTTGACAATATTATTTTCAGTAAGAGAACTGAGAATGAGGGATGTGTTTTGATTCCAGTAGAGGATATTTTCGATCATGCGATGTAGATTATTGATGGATATGAGTCTTCTTCACGCCCTGATATTCGACATAGGTGAGTACGGCGACTACTATGTCTATGATGATGAGTCAGATCATCCAGAGAGATCATGATTGTATATAGAGATACACTTGATAGAATGTGAAAAACGAAAATACGATCAACGCAAATGGGTATGCCCAGTATCGTTTCTTCAGGATATTATATCCGATAAAGAACTTGATCAACCCATGAGAAATAAAATAAAAGGCAATAAAATGCTGAGTCGAGATCGTGAGTCACTGAAGAGAGTCCAAGAGAAATCGAGAGACTATAGCATGCTGATCCTCGATAAGTTCCTCTTGTAAGTATCATCATATGAGCGAATAGAGACTCTCTCTCGTAATAAAGAGTGCTATAATTCAGATCATAAGTTGCGTGATTCATTCAAGACCTTTGATTATTATCATTACGATAAAAAGTCGATGTGAAGACTTCAAAAAATTCATATGGTAGATTTATTCGAATAAAAGAGTTATGCCTGAAGCTGTAAATAGAACATCCGAGTTGAGTGTTCATGTTATTTTGATAGTATTTCCTACTTCGATTATCTCCTCATTATCTGTACTTCGAGAAGAGAGTATCTCTTTCGATATGATGATTTCCCAGACCTTTTCACTTGTGTCCACTATACTTACTCATCCACTTCAGATTTTTGTGATTTCTCAGATCAGTCTTCATTGTTCAGGTTTCTCCCAATTGACATAGGTACTCATAATATTCTCATATCCCGTATATTTGATGAGGTATTTCTGGATATATGTATCTACTCCAGAGAAGCGGACAAGGAGTCATCCGAGTATCAGAGTGAAAAAAATAGCAGAAGTCATTCGTCCCATACTATAGCGATATAGTGTGCCAATATTTTTCGAATCTCGATAGATGAAGACTCCGAGTCCGAGGATCACCACTATCCAAGCGAGGAGGATATAGAGGGTATCCATCTCTACGAACTCGATCACTCCACTTGTATCTGATATAAAAAATGAAACTATAAAGATTCCCAGTCAGATAAGGAGTGCGAAAAAAGTGAGGATAAGATATTTTTTCCTTTTCACAGCTCAGAGTGATATAGGCTCGATATGCTCTTTTTTGATTGTGGCAAGGATGTTTTTCTTGAGAGACATACTAGAGATGATTATGGATAGGGGTGAGGCTTCATTGGAGTTGTTTTTTGGCTCTGTGGATAAGAGTGCCGACAGTGCCTATAGGGATTTTGAGTATATCACTGATCTCTTCATAGTCGCGTCATTCGATATATTTGAGGATGATGACCTCTTTTTGCTCAGGTGTGAGTGATCCAAAAGAGTCTTGTACGAGCAGTCGCATATCTTTTTCCTTGAGATTGCTGGCGATATCTTCATCACTAGAGAGAGTTTCCTTGAGTCACTCATATAGTTCATCATCGAGACTTATGACTCATTTTTTGTTATTTTTTCGATATGTATCGATGGTTGTATTATGTGCTATACGATATATCCATGATGAAAAAGCGAAACGCTCATCATATTCGTTAAGATGAGTATATATTTTGATAAAGATGTCTTGGAGTATATCCTCTCATTCTTGGATAGAAAAATCCCCAAGTCGCATAACATAGCGAAATATTTTTTGTTCGTATCGATCGATAATAAGAGCGAATTGATCGCTATCTGCAAGGGTGAGTGAAATGATCTCTGAATCCAAGAGTTCTATAGGCATAGATATTTTATGATATCCTACTCACCTTATACGAAAAGAGAAGTAATTTCTTTCAATTTCATTTTACATAGCTTTATCCCCCTATCTTCCCATATTTCTCCTCCAGTTTCTCGAGTTGTTCTCTTGCGAGATTTTTCTTATCCATCTCGACTCTGATGATCTTCTCAGGAGCTCGACTCGTGAATGCTGTATTGGATAGCTTCGCCTCCAGGGCTCTGATATATTCTCGCTTCTCCTCGATGAGTCCCATGATTCTTGTTTTCTCGAGTTCTATCCCTGCGACATCGATCTCATTGTGGATATAGATCTCGACAGACCCACAGATACCATAGGCGTATCCCTGAGGATCTCGACCCGCTGGATTGAGGGTGATATTGACACGTCCGAGGCCAGAGATGAGATTGATATTTGATTCGAGATTGCTTATCATATCTGATTTTGCCTGGATGATCGTATCATGATACTCTCCTGGCTTGATGCCGGACTCAGCCCTGATATTGCGGATGGTACGTACCACTTCCCAGATCTGTTCCAGATTTTTCTCACTCGCCATATCTCGCTCTATTGCTCGAGTTGGCCAGGATGCTGTGGCGAGTACCTGACCCTCTGTGATGTATCCATAGAGTGTCTCGGTGATATGTGGGATATATGGGTGCATGAGCGTGATGATATCGAGGACACAGAGTGATATGACCTCTTTGCCATATCTCGTAGTATCCTTCTCCACCTTGTATGCCTCGATGGCTATATCTGCGAACTCGTCTCGGACGAACGCGATCAGCTCAGTGCCAACTGCTGCGAATCCATAGTTCTCCATCCCCTCGGTGACTCGCTCCGTGATGGCGGTGAGACGAGAGAGGATCCATACCTCATAGGGGAGGAGATCAGCTCTATTTTCTGTTATCTTTTTGATGATATCTTCCCGTAACTCGGTGATATATCCCACATTCATCCAAGCGAATCTGATAATATTCCAGAACTTATTCAGAAAGAGTGAGTTCTCCTCGACAGACCGCATCGAGAAGTTCATATTGTTCCCAGGAGTATTGCCGAGGGTGACCGCGAGACGGAGTGCATCGGTAGAGTGAGCCTCGATCACCGTGAGCGGATCGATGACATTGCCCCAGCTCTTCGACATCTTGCGACCTGTCTCATCGAGTATGAGACCATGGAGATATATCGTCTTGAACGGAGT
>JAYTJD010000024.1:0-2198 GCA_043731405.1 Candidatus Altimarinota bacterium | reverse complement strand
AAGAAACAGAGGAACTAGAAATCGAGTTATAACCCTTTCCAAACAAACTAAAGCCACGTGTCTTCAGACCGTGGTTAGATCCCAACTAACTTTTTACTTCTCGGTCACTTACTCATCAGTAAGCTCCCTTCAAAAAAATTTTTATAACGAAGAAATTCGCTGTTTTTCAGAGATCCAAAAAAAATTCGATCCCGAATATTCGGGATCGAATTTTTTGTGAGTGGATTCATACATGTATCAGCTTGTCACAGGAAAATTTGAGGCTAAAATGTCCACTTTGCTCCAGCTGTTACCTTTTTTCACTCTATACCTCATTTTGCTACATCGACGAACAATGTACCATCTTTTGAGAATTGTTTCTCGATCCGAGCTCGTATGACATCCTGATTCATTGGACCAAACACATGAGTTCATTTGACTTGGGTTTTCTCGAGTATAACTCCAGTATCGGTAGTCGAGTAGCCGATTCCTATAGTCTTCTCCTCAGAGATTGGTCATTTTTTGACTGCATAGGTAGTTGATACAACACTATCTGATCCTACTTTTGTTTCTACACCAACTCTCATAGATTTTTCCATATATCCAGCTCAAAATGGATTAAGATCTTTTTTTGATAGACCCTGTACATTGGGTCATACTGAACTTTTGATTCATAGTTCTCATGATATCTTGGTATCAGATGTCACCTGATAGTTGGCTCACACGAGAGCATTGACTCCAGCCTCAGCAGATACACCAGTACCGAGAGGCCCGAGAGTGGCGTAGTCTGGTACTCATGGATTGGATCATTGTCACATCATACGCATGCCAACTCAACCATAGATATCCGATCCATTTCAGAGATTTTTCGTTCCTCGCAGTCATGCCTGAGCTTGCATGACATTGGTCTTGTGCTCGCTCTGATATCCACCATAGGTGAGTCTAGACTGAGCTATATTGAGTTCTGCTATACCTGATCATTTCCATCCTCCTGTTAGATCGATATCTTTCCATTCTTTTCCTATCGCAGCCTTGATAGATTTGGCTGATACTCACTTGATGAGAGTCGCCTCACTATAGGATCCTCGCATATATACTCCATTTTGGAGAGTATGTTGCCCACGGATACCCTTTTGTTCTCTATAGAGACTGATATTGACTCCTTCTGCTCAGCTGACTCCGTTCTGGACATAGTTGGATATATCCATCTCAGAGAGTGTCTCTCGACGGAATGCCGTAGATAGAGGAGTATCGACATGTCCGATGATCTTGCCAGAGGCATCTGTGATATAGTTTTTGAGTACTGCTCATTTGTTGCTGATCGCATAGGTATCCATGAGCTCTTCCATAGTTTTGGCGGTATATATCTTCCCATAATCTGATATCACCTTCTTGCCATCGATATCCAGCATAGCTACAATGTGCCCCACTCCACCACTCGATACGGTCATCGTACCCGCTGGTATACCCCATGACTCTGCCATGCTCGCGACCGCCACATGGATCGATGAACATACGCCTGCTGGAACATGTTTCCCAGATCAGAATGCACTCGCAAGAGCCTGCATGCTCTCAAACGGCTTGACTGCACCGAGATTCCCAGACTTTGCCATATCCTGATTGTACGTGAGGCTCACGAGATTGGCCCCTACAAGTCCGAGGAATATCATCTTTTCTTCTTTCGAGAGAGAATTTCCAATCATTCAGATTTCTTTTTTGTAGTCTGCATCCGTCAGGATGCCTCATTTTTGTATCCGTGTCATGAGTCCACCGAGAGCATCGAAAGAGTTATTATATTGATTTATGACATCATTTCGATCATATTTTTTCCCATAGAGTTCTCCGAATATCTTTTGTGATTCAGATACTTTTTTCTCCATATCAACTCCTCACATGATATAGCGATAGCGAAGTCGCTCCTCATTTGACATGCGTGTTCTTGCATTTTGGAGGTCTCTCTGATCTGATCCGAGGATGCTGATTTCTTGTTGTTGATTTTGTTCTGCTCTGACCTGTGCCCTATATGCTCGATCTACCTCAGTATTGTACTGATCTCATTGACGAGTCATCTGATTGAAGTTATCTAGTGTGAGTTGGGAGATCGTACTCCCAGGTGTACGAGTGATCATCCATTGTCCCTGACTATCTGTTGTCCACATGGCCGCCCCATCATTCATCGCATTGTATCCAGGATTGAGAGCGGCCTGGGTACTAGGAGT
>JAYTJD010000023.1:0-5506 GCA_043731405.1 Candidatus Altimarinota bacterium | reverse complement strand
CTCCATTGTCACGCAACCATCCTCCTGTGATCTGCTGTATCGAGGTGATGTTGCAGAGAATCTGGGCAATATATCTCTCTTTCCAGGTGATATATTTTTGTATTTTGAGTGGGAATTTTTTATACTCTTCGATTCGTTTGAGATTTTGTGATATACTCGAGACGAATGCTCCATTTTGGAATTTGGCTTTTTTATCCAAACAAGCTGGAGAGGGATCATTGATACAAAAATTCTTCAGAGTCGTATCAATCTCTTTTTTGTATCCATCGAGTGATCTCTGATATTTATCGAGTTCTCTTTTATCGAACCAAGGGATGTTGAGTGGGATGTTGACTTGTTTGATAGAGACAAATGGGAGTTTCCCAATCAGTGTATAGGCAGATTTGATTGCATTGAGCGTACCTGGCACTCAGCCACCCTTACTCGCAAATACAGCATTACTTCCCTGCTTTATATTAGACAGATTTGCACTTGAGAATTTTTCTCCGAGATTCTTCGAAAAATCAGCATAACTCGTATCGACTTGAGCATTCTGACCAAAACTCGTGGGAGGAATAATAGTGAGGTTAGGTGGAGTAAAGAGTGATGTCGTAAGCTCCTCCGTCTGTCTCGTGAGCCAATCCATGACAAAATCTGGGAATGCAGCAATACGCTTATTTTTGACCTTGATGACTGAGCCGATATCAGATAACTTGGTATTGGAATCAAACTCAAAGCTCAGCTCAGAGTCTCCGCTCGATGCTGATCCTATCTGGAGGAGTGGTCATATTGAAGCAGAGCGAGGTCATCGTCTACTGATACCTGAGTATATTCCAGTGAGCCCGTTTGGATTTGGATTTCTCAGATAGGAGACGATATCTCTCGTGAGAGTCTGATTCTCTACCTCGGTAGTAGTATTTGCCTGTGGACGACAGCTCGATGCATTCCAGCTGTCTCCACCCACCGTCCCGAGACCAGATATAGCACTCACATCACCATCTCCAGATGATCCATCTCATTTGCAGACGTTCATCGGCTTGGTGATGACGACACAGTTCCCTCATTGGACAAGCGGAGAGAGTCACTTGGATGGAGTATTGCCAATACTACTCGCAGGACCTCACATACAGATCGCAGATCCCATACCAAGAGTCAGTGTCGGCGTGACAAATATACGGAGTATGTTTGTTTTTGAACTCGTTCATAGACGTCATCATGCTCCGAGTGTATCTCCTCCAGCACTCTGATAGGCTGCTGGATTTGGGAATCCATATTCCCACTTGGTAAAGTCATATTTAAGTGGACTCAGTGGCCAAAATGAAGGAATACCGAGTGTAGCTGGACACATAGATGTACCACATGGCTTGGGTATAGGGAGTGGCATAGCTGTCAATGCCGAGAATATCGGAATAGAAGTCGGAGATCACTCAGGTGATGCCCATCCTGCAGTCCCTGGTACGGTATTACCAAGTATAGCTATAGGATTGCCTGGTACCATCGGTGCCCAATTGAGTGGGAAGTTCATACAACCACCTCAGCCGAATCCACAAGCGAGTCCATCCATCAGATTCTGTGTGGCATTGACTATCCCATCTGCCGATGAGCTATCGAATCCAATATTGATCTGATCTCCATTTTTGGATGATTTGACGATGGATTGATTGCCTCCTCCATATGCCGTAGTCATATCAGTGAATGCCTGTTGCCTATCAGCGAGACTCATATTCTCTATACTGTCTGGGGTTCCATTTTTGTCTCCATCCGCGAGACGACTCGCGAGTCAATCAGGGAGAGATACAGACCCGAACTCATGAGTACCGCGAGCGTACTCTCTCGCTGTAGTACCAGATGTCCAGAGGAGCATCGTAGCACCACAAGTAGTCGACGTCTTGAATCCGACATCTCCATAGATATCAGATCCGACAGTCCCTCGCTCAAGATCACCCACGATCATCTCTCCATAGCTGGCAGGGAGAGCGATCATATCATAGGAGAGGATGATAGTCTCTCCTACGGCGATATCACCGAGGACAAAGTGAGCATCATATTCATTGTCTCCTATGGATTCATAGTCACGAGAGATGCTCTTATCTCATCGAGAGATTGAGTATTTTTGAGTATTTTCTATAGAGAATATCTTCGGAATCGTATCAAGATATTCAGCCCCTCGCATGACTCGGTTGGTAGTATTCTTGATACGTACTGTTGCCGTGATACTGTCCCCCGTATAGAGTGTTGGATGAGTGGTATTGGTATATGTCTTGGAAATATCGAGACCATAGGCACCCGCATACTGACTCCGTACATAGGTCGACTCCTTGTTTCCGCTCGTCCCATCAGTAGTAGCGATCTGAGCTCTACTCGCGATATCATCGAGTGCCACTGAGAGGGTATCGATTCCGATATTGGGAGTGGTCGCGAGTGGCACCATCGGCTCACTATAGGTATAGTATACTTCTCTCTGGAGAACTCCTTCATCAGGACCTGTGCCTACACTCGCAGTGACGCTGAGAGGTGGACGAATTGGCAGAGTTGTAGTCGTGTAGATAGCACCTCAGAGAGCAGTAGGAACTGGAGAGAGAGTGATGCCGAGGGTGGGATCGAGGATTTTTTTGGTAAATGTCCCAGCTGCAGAACTACCATACAAAATACCCAATTCACCTCCTGCAGTAATATAGACAATATCATCTCTCTGATCTGCATCCATATCATATATTCGCAGTTGTGATATATGACTTGGAATCTGTGCACCTGCTTCGAGTGTGATATCTCGTCTGGTAAGCTTGCGGATGGTATTGTCGATGAGGATCAACGATCCATTTTTGTCGAGCCCTATGATGTCACTGTATCCATCATGAGTCACATCAGCAAAGTAGATCTGCTTGCTATCGATATCTCGATTGTAGGCGATCATCCCTCGTGATCTGAACTTGCCTCATCGATTGAGAAGGAGCTCGATATAGCCATCTTGATATATGACAATGAGATCCTCGATACCATCCGCATCCATATCACGATGAGCATAGTCAGCGATACCAGATCTCGTCCCACGTGCTATGATAGAGCCGATACTCCGATCGATCCCATCTATCTCCGTACCAGCTCGTCCGTGATCGATATGAGCAACTGGATCCCCCATATTCACGAGAGTATACGTATGGAAAAATCGGGTTGACTCCCCTACTGTATCTCATCCAGCATAGGCGAGGAGCATAGTGTTGTTGCCAGTCCAACCCACTCCAGATACCTCAGAGAGTGCACCGAGAGAGTCTGTGTGACTCGGTCCATTTTTGACCTCATCGAGCTCTCTCGAATCTGATGATCTCACGATCTGATATCCGATACTCGTAGTAGCGAGTGGATCTGGACGAGTCGTCTCAAGAGCAAATCCTGAACTTAGGAGAGTTGGTATATTGCGAGGAGTGGCTTGAGTCAACTGAGGAGACCTATTCACTGAGCGTGATCGATCCATCATATAGATGAGCGTCGCGATCTCTTGCCCCCCCTGCATCACACTCATCTCGAGGCCATTGTCACTCGTATCATCTACGGAGAGTGATACTCCGGCTGCGAGAGTGATAGTCCCATCTCGAGCTACACTCAACAATCGACTCATAGGAGAAGATGAGAGGGTGAGTACACTGTTCTCTATACTGCCAGTGAGAGTACTCTGAGTTGGAGTGACGAGACGGATTGTGGGTGTATTGGTGAGATTGTCACAACTCTCGAGTGTGGACCGATGACAACTCTCGAGACTGGCTCATTGCATCGGATAGATCACACGAGCTACTTGTTGGTGCGATACGAGATCCGATACCGTGAGGAGTGGGAATCCATTTGACAGGGATACCGCTGCCTCGAGAACAGTATCTCCAGCAGATTGACCTAGATGGTATGATCCACCTGGCAGGAGTGACAAGAGGACATCTCGGCGATATGGAGTATCGAGGAGCGTACTCACAGCGAGACTCTGCGAAAGTCATGGAGTGGTATTATAGAGGATATCTTCTCATTCTCTGAGATAGGAGTCTCCTGCCAATACCGTATATCTCGCATTGTAGTCAGGAGCAAAATCCAATTGTTCGTGAGCTCCTCCTATATAGGCCGTATATCGATCAATACCAGGGATACGATGAGCTCCCGTTGCATCACTATAGTTGATGGCAAAATTCTGTAGCCCTGGAACATCAACCATATAATATCCCCCAACAAGTGGTATAGTATACGTCCCTCGAGTGAATGTGATCTGTCATCGAGTATCGCTATTGTATTGTAGAGTCCCTGTCAGAGAGGTTGTAGCAATATTGTTGTATCGATCTCGTAGAGAGAATATGATACTCTCACCCTCTCGTATATGTGTGATAGAGAGTGGATCGCCAGGAAGGAGAGAGAATCTGATATCAGAGACTGATCCAATACCTGGGATATCGAGTGAGAGTGAGTGATCTCCAGATACTGTACCGGGTATATATGAGAAGTCCTCCGATCGACCATCTGTGATTGTGATGGCCTCTTTCGAGAACGATCCAGCTCAGAGTGGCAGACTCCATGATGCGACCGATGAGAGTCCCGTGATCATACGACCAGTCCCATCATGGATCTCGATATGAGCTCATATACTCGGATCTCATACCCGAGGATCTCTATCCCGCTTGAGAACAATCTGGGCACTATCATAGATAGTGATATCTTGGTTCGAGACGATAGTCCCATCGATCGTCGCAGTGATGTGGAGTGTCCCCGCCGTATCAGCACCGATGACAATCGGTACTTGTGACTCCATCACATCCATCGTCATACTCATTCTCTTCTCCCCATCAGCTCCACGTATATACCCTCCCGTGACATCGATGCGGAGACTATGGAGATCAGGAGATATCGGATTGCCGAGGCGATCGAGGAGTCGTACCATAGCCAGAGTCTCAGATCCACGTACGAGAGCAGATGAGATCGGTGTAACACGTATCTGGGTGAGTATGCCGGATTGTACTGCGAGAGTCATCTCTCCACTGATACCGCGACTATCATGAGTATTGATACGATATACTCATACCCTCTTAGTCATAGCAATCGGGAGATGATCTATACCTGGACGAAAAGATGAACCAGAATACACCAGACGACCATCAATATCATCAAAAATATCTATAGTGATCGGTTCCTGATATCTCGTACTCGTACCATCTCGGAGGATACGATCGATCCGCACGTCCACACTCTCAGGGCTGGTGACATCGATACTCGTGATCGTAGATCCTGATTGTTCGAGTACGAGACTATAGTACTCTGGTGTTATCTGCATCTGGAATACTGCCGAGTTGACTCGTATTTCTGATCCATCTGGTAATGGGAGAATATAGTACCCTCTCAGTGACAGTCTTGCTTCTGTACCCTGAGATGATATGAGGAATGTGGCACCTTTCTCTCATACGATCACACTACTCGGTGCTATGGTGAGATATTTGGATAGCTCTGTTGTTGGGATAGACTTGCCTCATGTAGTTCCTGATACGATCTCGAGATGAGC
>JAYTJD010000022.1:0-2210 GCA_043731405.1 Candidatus Altimarinota bacterium | reverse complement strand
GATTTTCAGAATAACACTCTTTTTTTCAGGATCTTGGTGTCTATAGTGCGAGGGGTACACCTGTTCCCTTTCCGAACACAGCAGTTAAGCCTTGTAACGTCGATGGTACTTCGTGGATTCACGTGGGAGAGTAGATAGGTGCCAAGATCTTGGAAAAAAGAGACTTCAAATTAAAAATAACGATTCTGTATTAGAGTGTTATACGAACATAAAAACAATCAAATTCTCGAATAATACTCGAGAATTTTTTTGTATAGAATTCTTTTGACTTCTCTTCCTTTATAGATATGCTCTTCTGGCCCATTTGCCCGAGTAGCTCAGTGGAAGAGCAGCGCCCTTCTAAGGCGAAGGTCACAGGTTCGACCCCTGTCTCGGGCACCATCCTTGGATCATTAGCTCAGTTGGTTAGAGCGCTTGGTCGACATCCAAGAGGTCACTAGTTCGAATCTAGTATGATCCACCATCCAGTTCCACGATTCAGTCCATCATTTTCGGGCGATTAGCTCAGTTGGTTAGAGCACCTGTTTTACACGCAGGGGGTCATAGGTTCGAATCCTATATCGCCCACCATTTCCGAAATACAAACAAAAATCCCATATCGTTATGATATGGGATTTTTGTATTTACTCAGAATCATTGATGAATATTTATGAAACAGTATCTACTGTAGTAGCGTTTTGAGTTTCTTCTATTGATTTTTCTTTAGGAGTGTTATATGTAGATATCCAGATAGTATAAGCCAAGATAGGAGTTCCTATTCTAGGGTCTATATCATATCCGAATGGAAGACTCAGTAGTGCATAGAGAAGGATGAGTACGACTAGTCCAAATATAACCTTAGAACCCTGGAAGTCATTTACTCGTTTATACATTTGCACCAGCATTATGTATATGAAAGTGAACAATAGTCCAAGTCCTACTATGCTTCATAACTTAAATCAGAATATCATGAGGATTCACAGATAGATTGACGCCATATTGAATGCACAAATTCCTTGAATGATCCATAATAGAAGTATACGTACAGTATATGTGGTTCGTCCAATTTTCTCTTCAGGTTTTATGAGAAAAGCTTTTTGAAAAAATGAGTATGTCGGTAGCTGAGAGTTTTCCATAGGAAAGAATTAAAAATTAATGGTATCTTTAAAATACCACTCTCTCTCTCTCTTGTCAAATTTCAGCTCGCTTTTTCTCATATTTCCATATAATCAGCTCATAATCATCTAAAATATCACCTCATGCAGCTCATCCGCTATGCTCTCCGCAATATCCTCCGAAATATCTGGCTCTCCGCCTCATCACTCCTGATCATCTGACTCCTCGTATTCTTCGTGCATATCCTCCTCCTCGTGATATTCTCGACTGACCGATTCATCACCTCGATCAATGACCGCATATCGATCAATATCAATCTCCAGGATGGTTATGATAACTCGCAGATCCGATCAATTGAGTTCCTCTCGGGTGTCACGGCGTCATTCTCCGGAGTACAAGTCGACTATATCTCTCGCGAGGATGCCCTCACTCTCCTCACGACTCGTAATCCTGATCTCGCTACACTGATCGAGCGAGATGCCAATCCGCTCCCCAATAGTGTCCGACTATCGAATATAGATATCGATCTCTATAGCACACTCAATGTGTATATTGGGAGATTCCGTGATATTCTCCAGTATGATCAGGGATCACTCGATCGCAAGCTCCTTGACTATCGGAGTCAGTATGAGCGTATCGCGAGCGTTGTCGAGATGCTCCATATCCTCCAGATTGCGGTCTATATCCTCCTGGGGCTCTTCGTATTCACCGTTGCTATCGTCATATATATGGTGATCCACAACTTCGTATTCTTCCTCCAGGATGAGGTACGGATCATCGAGCTCGTAGGGGGTCGACCGTCGTTCATCTACGGACCGTTCGTCATACAGGGGATGTTCTATGCTATGATCGCGACTGCTCTGGCGACCGTAGCATTTATGGTGCTCATTACACTCATTCGTTCACAGTCACTCTTTGCTGATTTTGTTCCATTTCTTTCGGATTTTGCATCACTTTTTGCGACCTATGCCTGGATTACTATCCCCATGTTTGCTCTACTGGGTGCCCTCTCTGCGTTCCTCGCCTCATGGAAGTATATCCACTCTACGATAGGCGAATAGCAAAAAGCAAAAATCGATTTGCATTTTCATAAAACTTATATATACTCCGCTCGC
>JAYTJD010000021.1:0-5561 GCA_043731405.1 Candidatus Altimarinota bacterium | reverse complement strand
CCGATACGAGATCCGATGAACTGCCCGAATATCACGTAGTAGAGAGTTGTCGTGATGACGGGCGGGACGATCGTCTGCTTCCACACTCGGAGAAACCGTGAGACTTCTTTGCGGACGATAGTCGAGTAGGAAATGAAGAGTTGTGATGGATTCATAAGTGGAAAAATGATAATACAAGTATAGTCAGATCAGTTCAATTTGCAAAAAACAGTTAATGAGGTACTATCTCTGAGTCATCATAATCACAATAAAAATGGAAGCCAAAAAATCAGCAATCAGCTACGGAGGAAAGATGAAGACAGGATCTGCAAAAAGTAAACTCAAAGCACCAAAGCCTAAAGCCGAAAAAGTGAAAAAAACAATCGCAGCGACTGAGGATAAAAAACCACGCAAATCAAAAGATAGAATGGATCGAGTCGTCTCTGCTCGGGAGCCTGCTCAGGATTTTGCGAAGCCAAAATCCCGAAATGATACCATCCCAGCATGGGTACGCGAGTCCAGTGAAAAAAAACCAACACGAGCCGAGTGAAGTGAGTCAAAACTCCAATGGAGAAAAGAGACGAAGAAATCACAACGTAGCTTCTCGAAGAACAAAGAGCGAGACTATACATCGACGAAGCCAAGAGACGAGTCCGCACCATCGGATGCGAGAGGAGGATTTCGCAATACGTTCGACAAGGCAGCGACCTATGAGGGAGAGGGTCGCCGATCAAGCTGGGATCCAACATCGAAAAAACCTGGAACAGGATTCGAGAAGAGCAAAACTGGATACAAGGGAGTTGGATCTGCATGGGACAAGTCGACCACTCCACGAGTAGCGACTCGTACCTGGGATGATGTCGGTGACAAGCCTGCGAGATCTCCCGATGCTCCGAAGAGAGCCTATACCAAGTCAGCAACAACTACAAAAGATACTCCAATCAAACTAGCCAAAGAAGAATACAAAAAGCCAAAATATATCGCCCCAAAACCAACCTGGGAAAAAGAAACTGAGGTCATCGATAAGAAAAAACTAGTAGATCCAACGAAATAGAAAAATCCCACCTCAGAGGTGGGATTTTTGCTAAATAACCTCTACTTCCCCGTACTCTTGAGAAAGAATTCCTCTAGTCTTCCACTTTTTGGTTTGATTGATTTGATCTGATAATCCTCCTTCTGGAGGATTTGTATTGCTTGATCCAGGCTATAAGATGAGGATACTGTGAGATCAGCAGATTGCATATCTAGGACTGGTGTATATTTCTCTAGGTTTTTACCTATGTATTCACGATCTAGCTCTACGGTCACAACTTCATCCTCCATAGATGCGAGTAGCGTACGAATTGGTCCATATTTCACTATAGCTCATGTATCGATGATTGCTATATTGCGACATAGGCTCTCTGCTTCTTCGAGATAGTGAGTCGTGAGGATGATAGTGACTCCAGATCTATTGAGTTCGCGGAGGAACTCATACATCCCCATACGGAGCTCGATATCAACTCAGGCTGTCGGCTCATCGAGGATAAGTATTGATGGATTATGTACGAGAGCTCGAGCGATCATCAGGCGTCTTTTCATCCCACCTGAGAGAGTCCGTGATGCCATATCTCGCTTTTCCCAGAGACCAAGAGCTTTCAGATATTTCTCGACATTGGGCTTCGCGACTTCTGGAGCGATCCCATAGTATCCTGCCTGGGAGAGGACGATATCATAGACCTTCTCGAATATTCAGAAATTGAATTCCTGAGGTACCACACCGACTCCGAGTCTCGCCTCAGCACCAGCATGATCGAGATCATGCCCGCCGATGATTACTCGCCCGCTCGTCTTATTGATGAGTCCTGAGATCACACCGATTGTAGTAGATTTGCCAGCTCCGTTTGGACCAAGGAGTGCAAAAAAATCACCCTTCTCAATATCGAAGGTGACTCATTTGAGTGCCTCAGTTCCATTGGAGTATGTTTTTATGAGGTCGGTGATCTGGAGTGCGAGGGTTTTTTGCATTGGATTTTTGAGAGATTATACTGCATCTGGAAGGAGTGGCATCGCAGTTCCCATGTAGTCTTTTTTGCCAATATCGAATCCGTGATTGCGGAGGATATCATAGGCTGTGACGAGGTGAAAAAAGAAATTGGGAATCGCATATCCGAGCATATAATCCGCTCCGACCATATGCATTCCAGGGAAATATGGAAATCGAGCCTCTGCGGTTGCAGCATTCTCGAAATCATCTTCTGAAAAGGTCTCCAGATAAGAGATGGTCTTCTCAAGGCGAGCTCGGAGGTCTGCAAGAGTCGTCTCATTATCTTCATATTTTGGAGCCTCTTTTCCTGCTAGCCTGGATGCCATTCATTTTGCATTGTCTCCTACGATCTGTATCTGACGACCAAAAGGGAGCATATCAGGAGCGAGTCGCATATCGAGCACCTCGGCATCGGTCATATTTTTTGCTGTTGCCTGAGTCTCTATAGTGTCGATGAGTGAGGAGAGGGCCTTCATACGAGAGATCGGGAGAGTGATAGCGGCTTGATAAAACATAGTATATAGTGTATTAAATAAAGTAGATTGATTATATTCTTTTGTGTGGTTTTTGCAATTTTTATATTCATTCACTCTCATAGAGCATCTGCTCTTCGATCTTGGTCCGATCAGATACAGAGATGAACAATCGAGCCATACGCAGCTCATCATAGGTGTAGTCCTCATCATGCAGACTCGAGAGAAACTCACGAACGGGAGAGAGTGAGAAGGTGCCTACCTCGACAAATGCCCGATGAATATCGGATAGTCGATCACTATCATCAGGCCGATGTGCTGTGAGATCGATGATCTTCCCTTCTTCCGTGAGCTTCTCGATATGGGAGAATATAGTTGATATCTTGATATTGCGAATCTCCGCAATATCATCGAGTGACTTGCCAGTTTGAATGAGAGAATAGGTCTCTTCATGTGTCGCCATCTTGGCTCTCTTGGGATCTACGAAGTCGAGATCGATCTTTTGGAGGATGCCTCAGAGTTTTTTGATCGCTGTTTCGATCTTGGTTTCTTTTTCACTATTGGATATCTGGGCAAGTCGCTCGATCACTGCGAGTGAGGTCGCCCGGAGAACCGCATCATACTCTCGGACTCGAGGATCGATCTGGAGTGCCGTCGGGTTGTAGCCACGTAGTATCAGTCCCGAGAGTGAGCGGACACGAGAGAGTGCGACATATCCCTGTCCTCGGACGAACGCATCGGAGAGATCCATGACGGCGGTGTCGAGGGTCATCCCCTGCGACTTGTGGACCGTGATCGCCCAGGCAAGGCGGAGTGGGATCTGCATGATCGATGCCTTGACCTTGCCGTTCTCCTCGATCGACCAGTCCATATGATCTGCGATGATACGCGTCCCATCGGTGAGCTCGACGATCGGGAGTGACTCATATTTGCCGACGACATGTCCGATCGACCCATTCACATATCCCGCCTCGAAGTTGTTCTTCACGAACATCACTCGGGCTCATTTTTTGAGAATCAGTGTCTCTGGTGCGAGGCATCACTTCTTCAGTGCTTCGACCAGTTTTTCGGCTCATTTTGACTGCATCTCGAATACGAATGTATCATCATGGATCGCGTTGAGCCTCTGTGTATTGTAGCTATCGACCGATATATTGCGAGTGAAGAGCTCGGTATGATCCTCGGTCTCGACGCTAATATTGCGACTATCGAGCAGTGCAAAAGACTCAGAAGTCAGTTTTCCAGAACGGATCTCATTGAGGATAGTGAGGAGTGGATCCTCTCATTGGCGATATTGTACATCGAGTACGCAGATCGCGAGCCGTAGTGTACGCCATACAGGATCCTCGAATGCAAACTCGATATCGTTCCCACGAGACACTGGTGGCAACTGGAAAAAGTCCCCCACGAGCACGACCTGTATCCCACCAAATGGTTCCTGAGAAAAGCGAGTCGACCGCAGGAGTCGATCCAGATTCGCGAGGAACACTCCCGAGAGCATCGAGATCTCATCGATGATCAATATATTGGTCTTGGCGAATCGCTTGGCCAGATACTCTCGGGACACGATCACATCGATATCTTCATCCGTGAGCGTATCTCGGATCCCCATCCCCGACCACGAGTGGATCGTCATCCCGCCGATATGCGTCGCCGCTATCCCTGTCGAGGCTGTGACTGCGACCGTGATCCCATGTTCGCGAGCATGTCGGATGAATCGGTTGATCAGATAGGTCTTGCCGGTTCCAGCAGCTCCTGTGAGGAACACGTTGTGTCCCATCGTGAGTATGTCATACGCTTGGTCTTGAGTCATACGGAGAGTGTATAGAAAATGGGGCGAAAAACAATAAAAAATCCATATATTTCTGTCTTGCATTTGTCTTTTCTTTTATAGCTCTAGCAGCTATAGTACGAGTACCTACTCAAATATAGATATCTCTTATTTTGAATAGGATGCAGGGATTATTTGTTTTATTTTCTTAATTTCTCATATATATGTTCAAATGACGCGTCGTATCCCGTTCCAATCTGAATGGGAAGTTGCATACATTCCAAAAGGACTTCGACAACTACGAGGACTATCGTGTATTCCTCGAGGAGAATCCTGAGTACCTCTCACGAGCCTATCTCGGAGACTGGTGGAGTCCATGGGCCCAGTGGGATCCGCTCTTGCCAGACTATGCATCCTCCACTCCTCCCACAGATACTCGCTATCTCCCTGAGGGCGTAGACCTCACCAAGTATGAGAAACGACGCATAGAAAAACGACATGGTGAAGCTGAGAAAATAGAGAAGAAGCACTCTCTCGAACGGAGCCGAGCCTATCTCACTGACTATATCGCTGAGAATATGGACGACAAAGAGGCGAAAGAAGATCTCGAAAAGATCGAGAAAGAGATCAAGACTCTCTCATAGGCATACTTTTGTATATCCTACCTTTATTACCCCGTGAATATGCATATACATGCAGTCGGAGTCGATAGTACACACGATATCTATCGAGGTCATACTATGAATACACCATCTCATATGAGTCGCTGGCAGAGGTTGCGAATGAGCATGACGATGACTATGGGAATGGATCATACGGGTCTGGCTGGTCGAGAGATGGCTCGTCTGATGGAGCTCGATATCCGCAATAAGTTCTTTTTTGCTCTCATCCTGACGATAGTCATCATCCTCTATTCTCCTCTCGGTACCGAGTTCCTCGGAGTCCATCTCCCCTCTCCGATACCAGTCGTGTGGCTACTATTTATACTCACGACGCCGGTGTTTTTTTATTCGGGATGGATATTTCTCTACTCTACGTATTTTGCCCTGCGAGATCGGACGCTCAATATGGCAGTACTCATCGCGGTGGGTATCAGTGCGGCGTATGGATTTAGTCTCGTATTGACGCTGACTGGGAGTAGTGACTCGTACTATGAGGCAGCAGCGATGCTGATCACATTCGTATTGTTCGGTCACTGGATGGAGATGCGATCTCGTCGGGGGACGACTGATGCTCTACAGGCACTGTTCGATCTGGTACCACCTCAGGCGAGGATACTCAGAGATGGGATAGAAACACTGGTCTCGACTGC
>JAYTJD010000020.1:0-5588 GCA_043731405.1 Candidatus Altimarinota bacterium | reverse complement strand
TAAATGAAATTTAGATCTCGTAAATGCGACTGTCGCTGCTCGTCCGGTCATTGCCAATGGAGTTAATCAGATCAATTTTAATAATGCAGTCCGATTTGGCTCTGTGGCAGACGGTACTGCAGATTTTCTCACCAATGGAACGACGAATAAGAGAGATTCGACGATCGTTAATAATACAACTTACCAGTGAGCACACTATATCGTATTTCGTCCGACGACCGCAGTCTATTGAACTGTCTGGCAAAAAAACCCAAATGCAGGAAAATTCACTGGTATAAAAAATGGCAATTATAAACATAGTGATACTGTCGTATCTATCGGGACAGTTCCAGTCAACAAGCCATCGATCGTGGGTGGACTCATCAATAGGGCTGCATGAGCCACGACCTCGGTCGTGAGCACCTATACGAATGGAGTATTCGTCGCATCTGGATCAGCAACCAATCATGCTAACACGAATAGTCTCATTTACATAGGAAACAATGATGCTAAAAATGAACCATTTTCTGGAGATATTGCTGAGCTTCTCCTCTATAATCTCCCTCATACAGCCACTCTTCGACAGCAGGTCGAGTCATATCTCGCGATCAAGTGGGGTATCACTCTGAGTCAGGTAACTCCTCGTAGTTATGTACTCAACAACGGTACGAGTGCTGGTACGATCACTGCTTGGGATGCGACGACTGGGGGTATCTACAAAAATGATATCATGGGACTCGCTCGCTCTGACAATAAGTCGAGTGGTGGATATACTCTCGATCAACGCAAGTCCAAGTCTCAAAATCCTGGTACTGATATCCTCACCATCGGCACCTATAGCAATATCCGACTCCCCGCGAACAACAGGACGATCATGGTCGCTCATGACGGATGAGCACTAGCCGAGCAAGCTACAGAGCTCCCGGTATCACCACTATTTACCGATCGTCTCACTCGTGAGTGGAAAGTCCAGGAACGCAATGGTGATACCCAGGGTATCAATCTCTCATTTGATCTCTCGGGATCGAGTATCTCGCCATCTCCTCGATACAAGTTCCGACTCATGCTCGATGCTGATGGCGACTTTAGTAATGCTACCGTATCAACCAAGCAGGCGACTCTGAGTGGTACGGTACTCACATTCAAAAATATCAACCTCGCCAATAATCAGTACTTCGCTCTCATCACGAGCTACAACTTTGACCTGTCGATCGATGAGACGATCCCACTCCTGACCGCGACCAATAGACCGAGCTATCCCGTATCTGGTACCTGTACGAGTACTGCCTGAGACGTGACACTCACGATCAAGGGAGTCAATTATATAGTCGCCTGTACTGCTGGAATCTATAGTACGAATCTCAATCTCGCCTCACTCTCACTCGGAGTCAACTATGAGATCCTCGCGACTCAGATCTCACCTATCAATGGCCCAGTCACCGTAGCATCGACGATCCTCGCTATCCCGAATATATCGAAATCATTTTCTCTTGGATACAAAAAAACCGCCACTCCAGTCACTCTCACCTGGAATATCGATAACAGGAGTGAGACGGCTCTCAGTGCATGGAGTATCACTGATGCTCTCCCAGCTGGGATGGTAGTGGCTCCGACTCCCAATACTATCAGTGACTGTCTCGGGACTTTTGCCTGAGCCGGTGCTGGGAGTACGAGTGTGAGCTACTCAGCGACCTCTCTCCCGATAGATCTCCCGATAGATCTCCCGATGTGCTCGATCTCGATCGATGTCCAGTCGAGTACAGCTGGTACCTACGTCAATAGTGCGAGCAATGTCACGGTCACATGACCTCTCTACAACGCTGTCACTCCACAGACCGTCATATTCGGACTTGAGGATCTGATACTCCCTGTGATCACATGGACAGACAATGTGGCAGTATGACCAACCGCTGGACTCGATACCGTGGTACTCACGGTCACCGACAGCGGGTGAGCTACAGTAGATTCTCAGGCACTCCTCTATACTTTTGTGGATTTCGTGGCTGATTGTGATCCACTCGTCACGGACTTCACGGGAGTGACGGATGCATATACCTCTGGCAAGGCTCTCTACTTCAACGATATGTCTCTGAACACCACTTACCTCTGTGTCCAAGCCAAGGATAAGGCAGGCAATGCGACATATGCGACCGCTGCCAATCCGTTCAATTTTGCACCTGATGTCACCGCTCCTCTCGGTGCCATCACGACAACTGGATCTACCTCTCGATCCCCAGATCTCGTCGGTACAGTAGATGACCCTACAGCAAGTGTCTATATCGATATCGCTGGTGGGACCTATCTCGCGACCAACAATACCGATGGTACATGGACACTCACGGCGAACAATATCTCTCCCGAGCTCGTACCAGGTACCACCTATCCTATACAGATCACCCTTGTGGACAATGCTGCCAATACGACTATTATAGCCTGATCCCTCACTATCATAGCAGATACGATCCCTCCCGTGACGCCGACACTCACGTCATTTGCTGCCTCTGGGGCAACACTCAGTAGTCCGACTCCGACATTTGCTGGTACTGCCGAGCCTGGTACGACGATCACCATCACCGATGGATCGGGTACTATTATCGCAGATACTATCGTCAATCCAGATGGATCATTCACAGTGACACTCGCGATACCCCTCTCTGAGGGTACACATACCCTCTCTGTCGCATCGATAGACCTCGATGGCAATATATCATTTGTACTGATTGTGATAGTAGTGATCGATATCTCATTGCCCGCTGCTCCAGTAGTACTGACTCCACTCGCTGGTGCGACTCTCACGACTACGACTCCGACATTTGCTGGTACTGCCGAGCCAGGATCTACTATCACGGTGATCGATGGGAGCGGTGGGATAGTCGGAACTGCCCTGACTGATGGATCTGGATCATATACTCTCACACTCTCTTTACCACTGCCGAACTGAGCAGTTAGCCTCAGTATCACTGCTACAGATATCGCAGGGAATGTATCAGCACCGACTGCGAGCTATAGCTATACGATAGCAGGGATTGCGGCTCCCACTATTCCCACCGTCACCAATCCTAGTGCCACCGGATCTTGGAATCCGACTGCCCCTATAGTCGGTACTGGTACTCCATGAGCCATCATCCTCATCACTGACGGATCTGGTACCGTTATTGGATCTGGTGTCGTCGATGCCGCTGGATCCTACTCGATCCTGACCACTGCGACGGAGTCCACTCCGACCCCGATCGTCATCGCTCAGTGTGATCCTCTTGTTCCGACGAGCTGTACCGTGAGCTCAGCTCCACTCACTCTCACGATCGACACGACTCCTCCCATCACTCCGACGACTCCAGGGACTCTCGGATGAGATAGTACCTCTCCATTTGCGACCGCAGATGCGACTCCGACCATCACTGGATCTGGGGCTCCATGAGACACGATGACCATAAAAGATGGATCCGGAAACACGATCTGAACTGCCACCATTGACGCTTCTGGTTCCTACTCGCTCACTCTCACCGCAGCCCTCCCCGATGGTATTCAGACGCTTTCACTTACTGCGACAGATATGGCGGGGAATGCCAGTATTGCAAGTACGATGGTGATCTCTATAGATCTGATCACTCCTGATACACTCCTCATGACTACATCTCCTACGGGACTCTCAGGGTCTTTTACACTCTCTCGTAGTATTGCTCTTGGGTTTTTGAGCACAGAGACTGGCTCTACATATCAGTGTGCGATCGATATAGGTGCATATACTGGATGTACTAGTCCATATGGTCATCTATTCACGACTGATGGACCTCATACCATCCGTGTGCGATCGATCGATCCAGTGGGCAATATCGATCCGACTCCGCTCACCATCGGATTCACCCTCTATTCGTCAACTTCATGAGGAGTTACACCTAGTCCTGCACCAGCCCCTGCAGGCACCAATACACCAGCCTTGATCACACCATCTCCTTCTCCAGCTCCCGTGGTCACACCGACCAAGCCTCCAAAAATAAATACCCCAAAGGCTCCAGTTGCTGTTGTATCTCTGCCAAAGGCTCCAATCTTTGTAGAGTCTCCACCTCCATCGACACTGGCTATCCTCTCGGCTCAAGATAACAATGTATCATTCGTAGCCAAGCTGGCTGGAACAACCTATCTGGTCTATGAGCTCAAGGATCGAGTGACTGATACAATCTGTCCTCGTATCGTGAAGATGTATGATGAGTCATCCCTCCAGGCTACTGATATATCTCGTACTGATTTCTCTGAGGATATCCACTCTGTACTGATGTTCCGAGGTCTCGAACAGGGTGAAGAGGCGAGTGGTGCTACCTTCACTGCATATCGGCGATCCGCTATCGCACTCAATGATCGCTCATTTGAGCCGACTAGATCCGTCACTCGTGCTGAATTCGTCAAGATGCTCGTGAGGTCTCTCTCGTGTAGGTATACTTTTAGTGGCACTGACTCAGGATTCTCAGACGTTGATACAAATATGTGGTATGCGGAGTATATCACATTCTGAGTGAAAAATGGATGGATAGATGGATACTCTGATGGTAAATTCCATCCAAATGCTCCAATCACTCGTGCAGAAGCTGCGAAGATCCTGGCTCGTGCTATAGAGCTCACCAAACCCAAGACTACGACTACCATATTCGATGACGTCCCTGATACGAATATATTTGCTCCCTATATCGAGTCCCTCCAAGATGCTGGTATATTTCGATGACGGACAGATACTATATTTGCCCCAGATCAGTATATCCCACGTACTGAGGTCTCGCGTATTATCTACCGCACCTTCCTCGGAGGACAGCGATAGATCCCAGTATACAAAAATCCCAGATCGAGAATTCGATCTGGGATTTTTGATGTTAGATATGATTAGTCTTTTTTCCCCATACAGACAAAGTATTCTTCAAAACTCCGTTCTCGACACGCCTTTGGCTTGAATCGGTTTACTTTGATAAAATGCTCTTTGAGTGGTCACATGAGATCATTGACATCTTCTCCGACGAATACCTTGAGTACGAGATTACCTCATTTCTTCAGGAATACCTTTGAGACATCGAGGATTGCGAGATTGAGCTCTACTGATCTGTATTGGTCTACTCCACTCATACCAGTCGTCGATGGAGCGATGTCTGATGTGATCAGATCAAATTGCCCGATTCCGAGTGAGTCGAGGTAGGTTCGGATTTTCTCATATTCGAATATACTCTCCTGGAGGAGGTAGATATTAGGACGTCCGAAATTGGGATCGATTTTCGTGATATCGATGCCTACTGCCTTGTGATCGAGATCGATGATCTTGGATATCACTTGTAGGAAACTCCCTGGTGCAGCTGCCACATCTAGGACATTCATCTTGGGTTGGATGACATTATATTTTTCTTGGATTTCGAGGAGCTTGAATGCACTTCTTGCTCTGTATCCGAGTTTTTTGGCTTTTTCGAAGTAGGGATCCTGGACGATGAATTGCTTGGTCATAGATGGTTGACAGATGGATAAATCTCGATACACTGGACATTATATTGCCTTACTTTCCTATCCTAGTCTTTTTATATGGAAAATCAACCAAAAAAATGAACCTATCTCCTGATGGATCTGGAGATGACAGG
>JAYTJD010000019.1:0-2236 GCA_043731405.1 Candidatus Altimarinota bacterium | reverse complement strand
AGGACGTGACAGCCAAGCTCTATGGAGGTGATATCACCCGCAAAAGAAAACTCCTAGAAAAACAAAAAGAGGGAAAGAAAAAGATGAAACAATTCGGGCGAGTATCTATCCCGAGTGAGACATTCGTGAATATATTGAAAAAGTAAAATACTATTATATTTTTTGCAAAAAATATAAATCTGAATAGATTAAAGTTATGAATACTCTATTTACAGCTGTGGCAAATTTCTGGAACAAAGATGCTACGATCATACTACTCCTCATAACTATAATAGTAGTGGAGGTCCTTGCTATAGCTGTGAAAAGGTCTATGAAACGACGAATCTGGGCAACAGGCAAAGATATATCACTCGATACTGAGAATCCAGAATATTATCTCGAGTACTATCGCAAGGGGCAGATTATCGATATTTTCCGTGTTGCAACTATATTTGTTACCTTGGGAGTACTCTTGGCAACTCGCACTACTATCGGTGCCAATTTCTTCATCATTACAGCAGCGGCATTAGTTGTGACTTTTCGTGACTTTATTCTGTCTATTGTTGCTTTTTTCATCATATTGCGTCGATACAAGATCGGTGAGACGATAGGGATCGGGGATACACAAGGACAGATCATATCGATCCGTATGTTCACTATCGGGATGCTCGGCAAGGACAATGATGGAGACAATACGGGGAGATATTTCTCTATACCGAGTCATAGATTCCTCACTGAGACGATACGTCGAGAGGAACTGGGGATCGAGAGTATCCGCAAAGAGATGATCCGTATCCCATATGATCACGAGACGTATTCACTCCCATTCACAGAATTCATGACTGGACTCAAGAAGGAGCTCGATACAATATGCTCAACAATGACCAAGAAAAACTGTGGCAACTTCCAGACTTACATCGGATACAAATACAAGATGGATATAGACTACCTCGAGGACAAATGTATCATAATTACTGTCGGACTGGTAGGGAAGTGGCGACGCAATGTAGAACGCAAAGAACAGATCATCACATGGGCTGAGCAATATAGGGTCAAAAAAATCCGATACGAAGAGTAGAAAAACTTGCTTTTTTACATATTTTCGTACTATGTACGCACTTTATTATTTTTCATTTTTCCTATGGCAGAACGATCACTCCTCCTCCTCAAGCCTGATGTCATCCACCGCTCACTTGTCGGTACTATCATTGCTCGTATCGAGGCTCGCAACTTCAAAATTGTAGCACTCAAGATGTTCGACCTCACTCGTGAGACTCTCGATGAACACTATGCTCATATTGTCTCAAAACCTTTTTATCCAGAGATCGTCTCATATATGACTATGGGTCCAGTCGTCGGTATCATTGTCGAGGGTCGCGATGTCGTCGCTGGTATGCGACAACTCTGTGGTGCTACCAATCCTGCAACAGCAGAGATGGGTACACTCCGAGCTGACTACTCCAACAATATCGGATTCAACATCATCCACGGTTCTGATACTCCAGAGAACGCTGAGATCGAGATCCTCAGATTCTTCGATGCTGATGAGGTATGTTCATACGAGAGAAAAATAATTGCTTAAGTGTACTTTTGGCATATAATGCCTCCATGCCTACACTCAACAAAATATCAGATAAATCAATACAAGAGATCAAATTAATAGAAATTATTCATCTTGTTTCAAATTTTCTCTCTGGTGGCTTTCTTGGGGTAATCTGCGTATGAGGATACCTCTTACTCAACAAGGAAGTAACTCCAGAGATACGCGACGTCTGCTACGATATAATCAACTTCAATTTGAGTTTTATTATATATACTATTCTTGGTTTCATATCATTATTTTTATTGATTGGCATTGTTCTCCTTCCTATTATCTATGCTGTTTGGATAATACTCCTCGTACTCGGGGCAGTGAAACACTTTGCCTGAGAACGATACGTATATCCATTCACTATCACTTTTATCAAATAGTGCGTTCATCCAATTCCTATTCCATTTCCACCTTTTGTGTCCTCGCGGATCCGAGAGAGACAAGAAGAGTCGACACTTACCTGTCGGCTCTTTTTCCAGAAAAATCACGCAGCTACCTCCAGAAGATGATCGAAGAAGGCAAGATCTCCTGCAATGGAGACACATTCAACAAGAACAAAAAAATATACCGAGGTGATGTGATCGAGATCAGTTGGCGAGTCGATCAGATGGCACTCATAGCTGAGGATATGCCACTCGATATTATTTTTGAAAATGATGATTTTGC
>JAYTJD010000018.1:0-2250 GCA_043731405.1 Candidatus Altimarinota bacterium | reverse complement strand
CTGGTGCTGGTGCTGGTGCTGGTGCTGGTGCTGGTGCTGGTGCTGGTGCTGGCTTTCCTGATCATTTGTTCTCTCCAGGAACAGGAGCCTGCGGGACTCATGGAGACTGAAGTATTGATGTTGACGTGAGCACCCCTGTACAATACCCTCTTCGGTATTGCGGAGATGAGAGCATAGCCATAGTGGTTGCATATCCGAGAGCAATGAAGTAGACATCCTTTTCTCGGAGCCCTTTACCATATGCCTCATATCCTCAAGTGCTCAGTCAGCCGTTGTACCTGCGTGCCGAGAAGATCGATCGAGCCAATTCTGGATTATCCTGAAGCGTCTTGAGGAAGATTGCATATGTTTTTGGTGCTAGCTCTGGTATTTGTACCGTTTTTGTTGGATCTGGATCAATAGTGAGTATCTTATTTTTCAAAAGAGCATTCATCTTTGTATAGTCTATTTTTTCTCCGAGTTTTCTATAGAGATCGAGTTCTTCTGGTATTGATTGTACATTTATCGTATCATGCATATGGGCCAGATAGATACTCCCAAAATATGCATTGAGATATTTATGAGACTTTAGGAGATTTTTTCACTCTTTTGTAGCAAAAAATTGCCCAATTGTGTTGAGTTCTGTTTTTGCGGTTTTTGAGTTATCAATAATATCAGAGAACGCTATACGAATATGCGAAGGTAATATGCTATGCACTTCTGGAACAAATCAGATATCTTGAATATATCAGATATATGCGTCAGGGCGTTTGCGAAAATCCTTGAAAATATTCCCTGTAATTTGCATCACACCTGATGCACCAGTACCAGACTTTGCACTCGTCTGAAATCATGATTCAAGTTGTATGAGGTAGTTGCGGAGGAACTTGCGATGATGCTGGAGTCTTCATTTTTCATCATGGAGACTCTCTTCCCATCCATAGAGTTTTTTACGAAAATCTATATTTTTTTCACTATTTCCATCACTTTCAGTAATAGTCTCTATATATTTCACACCACGCAGATCTATGAGACATACTTGTGTCTGTTTCTGCACACTCGCCACTACGGATCCTGGTGAGCTAGTATTAGTAGCTTGCTCTGGTGACTTAGCATATCATGTTGATAGTGTGAGACCAGCTACCGTGACGAGAGATGCGAGATGAGATCGTATTGACATATATTGATATTATGATCGTATCCTATCACAGATCATCGAAAATTGCAAAAAAATCTATTTTCTCTATAATCCAGCCAATATATCGCTAGCTCGCCATTCTAGAAGAGATCGTCAGACAACTATCTGTTCTGGAACGACGAGTGATATATTTCCCGCTGTTTCTCTATTTTCTCATTTTATTATCATGCTCATCTGACTCAAGGACTCCCAGGCTCTCAATCGAGCTGTTGTAGCCAAAACCTACAAAATCGGTACCAAAAATATCACTCTCGAATCAGGGCGTCTCGCTCTCTTCGCCACTGGATCTGTCGTGATCCAGGATGAGGTCGGCAACTTCCTCCTCACGACTTGTGGGATTGGTAGTCCCAAGGATGGAGACTTTTTCCCGCTCACGGTCGAGTTCCAGGAAAAGTACTATGCCACAGGCAAGATCGGTGGGAATCGGTTCATGAAGCGTGAGGGTCGCCCATCTGAGGCGTCTATCCTGAACTCTCGTATGATCGATCGTCCAATCCGTCCGATGTTCCCGAAAGGCACTCGTACCGATACACAGATCATATCCTCAATAATGAGTTCATCTGGACTCTCAGACTTTGGCTGGTATGGCATCACGGGAGCGAGCCTCTCGGTGATACTCGCAGGAGTGACAGAGTTCGAGGGACCTGTCGCAGGAGTCCGCATCGCGAGCGATGAGGCTGGGAATTTTATCTTCGATCCGACTTTTGATCAGATCGCAGCCGCTCATCTCGATCTCACGGTTGCTGGTACGCTCGATGCGATCACGATGGTAGAGAGTCAGGGCCAAGAAGTGTCAAATGAGTTGATGGTAAAAGCGTTCGAGTACGCTCACGATATCGTGAAAAGTCTCTGTAAAGCTCAGATCGACTTCGTAGTAGAATATAGCAAAGTTCATACACTCCCGATCACAACTATCACTGTCGGAGAGACGGACGTAGATATTGTTGCGAGAGTTCGCGATACTGTCACAGAGACAGATATCCAGGCAGTCTACGGTCTCGGCAAGCTCGAGTTCCATGACGCGATGCACGCACTCGTCGATGCCGTTGCTGAGAAACTCGGATACGACAAGG
>JAYTJD010000017.1:0-5650 GCA_043731405.1 Candidatus Altimarinota bacterium | reverse complement strand
GGATGACCGATATACGCCATATGGACACGGATCTGATGGGTACGTCCCGTCTCGATACGACACTCGATGAGGGAGAAGGGCTGATTGGTTGAGAATGCCTGTAATACTGTATAATGAGTGATCGCGCTCTGCCCTGCCTCATCGACTCGGACTTTTGCCTCATTTTTGGCATCAGGGATCCTGATGAGCCGAGCTCGGATCGTATCCTGTCTCTTGGTAGGGACTCAGACGACGATCGCATGATATACCTTCTGCATATCGTGAGCCTGGAGCTCTGTCAATAGTGTCTCGAGGGCTCACTTGTCCTTGGCAATCAGGAGACAACCACTCGTATCACGGTCGATGCGATGCACGAGAGCAGGTCGGAACGTGAGACTATCATATCTCCCCTGTAGATAGTCCTGTACCTGGTCGATAATGTTTGACTCTGTCGTCTTGTGGTCTCCTGCATGGACATTGATTCCGGGTGGCTTGTTCACTACCATCAGATACTCATCTTCGTAGAGGATGGAGAGCTTCGGTGCTTGATTCTGTATATCTCATGTATCTATTTTTTCATTCTGGATTTTTCATTTTGCTTCTTGTACAAATCCCTCCATCTCAGTATCTGTGAGCCAAAATGATACCTCATCTCAGAGCTCCAGCTTATAGGTTTGATCTTTCTTTTTTGCATTCACCTTGATCTTGCCAGTGCGAAGCATCTTGAATATCGCACCGAGTGGGGCACTAGGGAGATATTTGCGAACGAATCGGTCGAGCCGTTGTCCAGCATCAGCGGGATGAGATATGGGGACTGAGATCATTATTGTAAAACTGCAAAGTCAGTAGCCGTGTTGCTCGTAATCTGTGGGATACGTACCTGACGTGAGCGGATATAGCCATATATCGATGAGCTCGAGTCGATGATCATATATTGACTCGGTATTCTTGTGCCGAGAGGAAATTCGATTTTATATTCGAGAAATGAATATGATTTTGGATTTGATGCCTTATCATTGACGAATGGTCGAATCATCGAGAGTTTGAGGGTACATTGGAATGATGTAGTACATTTGGCACCATTGGTCCCAACACCGCTCGTGGCATCTCCATAAAAATTATCAAATCTAAAACTAGAACCCGTATTTGTTTGTCAGCTGTATGATGAGATTGTTCTTGCTGTATTACCAATATCACTCATCTTAAATATATTGGTCTCTCCGCTCGCATAGAGGGAGGCTCCTGAATATCCAAAAGTCCAAAGAATAATACCGGAACCACTCAGTGAGCCAGTATCAGATGTCTCATTGGGGATATTTGGTACTCGGAAATAAAAGTTAACACCACTCCAGTCACCCAGTCAAGAAGGAATCACGATCTGTATTGGCTCACCGAGAGTGGTAATATTCCAATTTTTATCGAATTCACTATTTCATTTTCATATATCGGGTATCATATTCCCACCCGTATAGGCCGTGAGAGTGCGTCATGTCGAAGTAGTACTTCACTCTGATCGAGTTGGTATATTCCATGGCTCTGCCCGAGTCATCGCACCAGTCATCAGTTGTTCCTCGATGAGTCCTGTTGCGAGCGTATATGCCTGAGCGGAGTTACCGATAGCACCACTCGTACGTCCGAGTCCAAGAATCTTCTCGAGAAAACTGGTCGTCAAGATAGTGAGAAGTACGACGATGATAAGTCCGACGAGGAGGGCAGAGCCCTTCTGTGAACGGGTAGGGTTATACATTTGGTTTGGTGGTGATGATTTTCTCTTCGAAATAAGAGGATAGGATCTCGATACCGACATGTTCTCCTCAGGCAAAAAAGAGACCAGTACCGACTGAGGCATTCAGGAGGATATACTTCTCTTGTTCTGTGAGCTTGAACACGTTCTGTAATACGTCTATCGATGCGGGTGACTGCTTGAGAAGGAGCTGGATCGATGAGTTGGTTACGATCGCCTTGCCATAGGATGATCCCATGAAGTCCTCGACATCCTGTGTGATTGTCGTGACTCCAAGTCCGTATTTACGAGCTCTTTTCACAAGTCCAAAAAGGAACTTCGCAGAATCCTCGTATTGCATGATATTCCAGGCTTCATCGACGACGAGAAATCGCTTTTTCTCACTCGATCTCGCGACATTCCAGACGTATGTGAGGAGGATATACATCGCGATGGGGCGGAGGATATCATCGAGATCTCGCACTGAGAAGACGACGAGTCCTCACTTGAGATCGACGTTGGTTGGTCGAGAAAACACTCCAGCAAATACTCCCGTTACATATTTTTCGAGACGATTGACGAGGCCTGACGCCCCATCCATGGTTTCGAGTACGGATGAGAGATCCTTGAGGAGAGGTATCTCTTTTCCATCGATCGAGTCATCCTCCATCGTGATACCCTTGAGTGAGTAGGTCGTGATGATCGCCTTTTCGAGAAGTGCCTCTTCGTTCGGAGTGATGACTCCGAGCATGAGCCTGAGGAGTCCGATCATATTCACGATGGCACCTCTCAGAAGATCCCCGACATGTGTTTCACTATCCTTGAGAGATCGTGGCAGATCAAACGGATTGATCTTCTCATTGGAGTTGAGTGAGATATTGAGGTATGTCCCTCCTACTGTGTCGACGAGTGCCTTGTACTCGTTCTCAGGATCCAGGACGATCACGTCCGTTCCCATCATGAGGGTCCTGAGGATCTCGAGTTTCACGGCGAACGATTTTCATCATCCTGACTTGGCAAATACACACATATTTGCATTCTCAGAGCGGAACCTGTCGAATATGATGAGTGACTTGTTATGGGTATTGATCCCGTAGAATATCCCATCATCCTGCGAGAGCGAGTTCGAACTAAATGGAAATGTCGTCGAGAGCCCTTTTGTAGAAATATTACGGAATACATTGACCTCGTCACGAGCAAATGGACCTGTCGCGATGAATCCTTGTTCAGCCCTCAAAAATGTCTGCTTTGTGAGAATATTGCGACCTGCGAGCATCATATCGAGCATATTCGTGAGTTTTTTCATCTCATCTTCGCTCTCCGCATAGGTCGTGATATAAAGTGAGAAATGAAAATACTTCTCCTGACCACGGGTGAGATACTGCTGGAGCTCCTCGACATCTTGGATCTGGGCATCGAGATGTGGATCACCGATGAGTCACTTTCCATTGTTCATCGCTCGCTGTGAGCCGAGTTGTGTGAGTCGTTTGCGAAGGAACTTCATCACACGAGCGGAGTCGACGGGATAGACGTACATCGAGATATCGAACTTCACATCCCAGTTGATGAGTGGTGAGAGCCAGTTCCCCTCCAGCACATCTGGATAGGCATAGGTGAATATCGTTCGAATATAAGTATCGCCAATCTGGAGCTTGGTAGCATCAATACGCATCATCGCGGGGGCGATCGCATCCTTGATAAATGCAAGTGACTCGTTATATTCCCGCTCTGTATCCTTGAGCTCCATTGCCTCTTCTCGTGTGAGCTTGCGATCTGCATCTGCAATATATGGTGGTACCACTTGAGTATTCGCCACTGGAGTGGAGATTGGCGAAGGTGTCGATATTGGCGATACGAGTGCACTTGGTACTGGAGAAAATGAGACTGGAAAAAGAGCCTCGAGTCACTCGACGTCTCAGGTGTAGTTTTTGATGATGAGTTCTGCGAGAGTAGGAACAGACATAGAGTGGATTTATTAGACTCAGAGAATAAGTAGAGCTTTGTTGGATATTATGTTTTCTTTTTTCACACTCACCAGTTCCACTCCGTGATATTGCTATAGTCGATCCGTTCTTGGAGATCGAGGAGTGTTTGTGGGGTTTTATTCATAGTGTTATACTCCACCACTACGAGTGTGATATCATCATACTGTTTGTATTTATATCACATCCATGCAGAGAGATCGATTGTGATTTTACGAAATACATTCTCAGCGGATTTGATATCCAATCTGATAATAGACTCGATGATGCGGTCAACTGAGAAAAGGAGTCAGTTTTGTTCAGATCTATATCTCGCCTCGCTGATTCCATCAGTATAGAGGATAATCAGGTCTCCGGGATCAAAAGCAATACGTTGTTCTTTGAGAATTTTGGATGAATCCTTGACCATACCTATTGCGACACCTCCACTTTTGAGTTTATAGATTTTATTCTCTTTGAGCTTGTAAACGAGGATGAACTCATGTCCAGCACCCGTATAGTACATCTTCTGTGAGGCAGCATCCCAACGGAGCATGACTGCTGTCATCATCATATTCTGTTTGATTCGAGGCTTGAGGATCGCATTGGTCTGGGCGAGTATACTCGCACCATTGGACTCAGATAATGCAAATGCTGATATCAGAGCATTGACCATCATCATGACAAATCCTGATGGTACCCCATGTCCTGTCACATCACCAACATAGATATAGTGATTGTTGTCATGTCCTGCGATAATATCGAGTGAGTCACCTCCCACTTCTGTTGCAGGAGTCGTCGCCATAGCAATAGTGAGTCCTGGGACAACGGTATTATCTTGATTGAGTGTCTGTGCCTGGATTTCACTTGCTATATCCACCTCGGATCTGAGCTTGCGACCATCTCGGAGCTCTTGTTTGAATACCTTGAGGATCTGGAGTGACTTGATGAAAAATGTGATTACACTATTCATTCATTCACTCCATGAATTTGCCTGGATCTGTGGCTCTTCGGTTATACCAGTCATGAACCGAGCAATATCCTGGATCAACATCTGGATAGGACTGATATACGCCTTATAGAGAACGAAGTAGAGTATAGGAAATTGTACGACAATAAATCAAGCGGTGAGTATCGTGTTCCAATGTGCAAATCATTCCAATGGTCCACGCCCGCCCAATCCGAATAGCACAAAACTATCCAGAATAACCAGGAATATGACGATGATGAATATAATTCGATGAAGCATATATGTATTTTATTGAGCTATTGATGGATCAGGGGGAACAGGAGGGAGCGTTGGCTCTTCTTCGCGGACGATGCCCATACGAGCCTCGAGCTCCATATCGACATATTCTTTCTTGCGACCGTACATTTTTCGGGAGTATTCTTTGATGATTTTCGAGACTTCAGCGTTCTTGTAGGTATTGTCCCAGAGAGTCTTCATATCGAATGGTCTCGTTGTCGCATTGTCGATATTGAGCTTGCAATAGGTGGTGAAGTTGGCGATACCGATGATATCTTGCTGGGAGAGGAGCGGTGCGTATTCTTTTTCCAGATACTCCGCGTCATCAGCCCCCACCTTGAACGACATGATCGTCCCCGCATTCCCGAACACCGCATCCTTGATGGATGGCTTGTCTCATTTTTTGCTTCCATTGCCACCGATCTGAGCGATGAACTGGTGGGCCATGATGAGGGCGAGTCGATACTTGCGGGCTTCCGAGAGGATCTCACCGAACGTATCAGTGGCAAAGTTCTGGAACTCATCCACATAGAGATAAAAATCCTTGCGTTGATCCTCGGGCATATCCGCTCGACTCATCGCCGCCATATTGATTTTTGATACCATGATGAGACCGAGGAGCTGAGCATTGAGATCTCCGATTTTTCCCTTCGAGAGATTCACCATGAGTACTTTTTGATCATCCATCACTTTTCGCAGGTTGAACGCTGATTTGGTCTGACCGATGATATTTCGCATCGT
>JAYTJD010000016.1:0-5656 GCA_043731405.1 Candidatus Altimarinota bacterium | reverse complement strand
CAGTACCCTTGGCGATCGACTCTAGGAGTGTAGATTTACCGATACCGTTTGGTCCTGAGAGGAGGAGATGACGATTTTTCCCGAGAGAGATATCGACTTTCATCTCTTCTGCTTGATGATTGCGGATGACCTGGAGAGCGGTGATCCCGATGATCTGTCCACCGATGCCTGCTTGGTTCTCTATTTTGAATTCACGGATCGTCTTATCCTCTCGTCTTGCTTCTCCTTTCATCCCTTCGAGTTCTTCTGCCTTTTCGACCATTTTTTTCGCAACGAGTCGGAGTTTTCCTCACTTGTGGGCGAACACATTGGCTTGGTCTTTGTTGGCCTGGATTTCTTTATCAAGCCTGGAGTTGGCTCGGTTCTGCGACTCGATACTGCGTTCTACTTGCTCGACTGCATCATCATAGTTTCCCATGAATTGTTCGACTTTCTTCGTCCAGACATCGAGATAGAGAATTCCATCAGTAAAAGCGTTCAGGAACTCAGCATCATGCGAGATCACGAGAACGGTCTTCGGATAGTTTCGGAGAAACTCAGTCATATGCCAGATTCCGTCGGTATCGAGATTGTTCGTCGGCTCATCGAGGAGGAGTATATCAGGATCTTGGATCAGAGCTCCCGCGAGGAGGAGTCGAGCCTGTTGCCCTCCAGAGAACGACTTCACGACACGGTTCAAGAAATCAGCAAATACGATCTCCTTGGCTGGCATAAAATTGACCGCTGAGAGTGCCTCCTGGATATCTCGGTCGATATTGTGTGAGTCACTGCGAGAGTATTTGCGGAAGTAATCAGCGAGCGTTGATTCTTTGTCTTCTGGGTGCATGACCTGACGAGCGATCGCGATATGCTGACCAGCACTGATCAGGATGCGACCATCATTAACCTTGTATTCTCCAGTGATCATCTTGAATATGGTAGATTTACCAGCTCCATTTTGTCCCATGAGAGTTATCTTGGATCCCTCGCGTACTGAGAAACTCGTCTCATCGAGGAGCCACTTGGGTGCCACATAGCCGTAGGTGACCTCATCGAACCGGATAACTACATCTCCTTTTGTCATATATATTTTTTGTTATAACTGATATAATAGATTTTTCGAGAGAATTGTATGGAAAAGAGGGAAAAATGCAAAAAATATATTCAGTTAGGTATAATCCCATAATTTTGTACAAAATATGTTCGCATGAATGAGTCCTATGAACTCTATTGATGCAAAAATCACCACACGAAACTCACAGTAGGCCATTGTATAAGAAAAAAATAAAAAATTTTGTAAAGAAATACGATCCTAGTATAATGCTAAAGCATATTTTTTATGTAATATTTAGAGATGAATTTAGTAATTAATCTATAATGCCTATGTGAAATAAATGAGATAGAAATGAGGATAAAAATGGTTTTCCAGTGAGTAGCTTTTGGGAACCTTTAGAACCCCTTCCTGATACGAGGATTCCTACAGATATGAATTGAAATATTTGACCTCAGAATGATGTACCCGATACGGTAGCAAGATTATTAGAAACAATCCCTCACTATACCATGATGGCACCATATGGTATGCCACATTCTTATATTACAAGTGACTCTAATAAAAAAGCATTGTCTACAGAATTACCTCCACGAATATATAGTCATCCAGAAATACCAAAAGTCGTATTCTATAATGGATCATGGAAAGATATGGAGATACAACACTATCTGGGGTCTATTGATAGAAAAAAAATGAACAATCAGAAGTATATCTAAATACCACACAATGGATGGACATATACCAAAGACTACCATGAAATCCACAAGAAAAAGTAAAAAATTTTCAAAAAATATTTATGATAGATTTATATGGTGTTATTGATTGAGGGACAAGGATACTCCGAGAGTTTAACGAGGCAGTTTATTTTTGGGCTTCCCCAACTGATAAATACATAGGTTGCAATGCTATACGAATGACTGAGAATGGAATAGTGCCAGTATTTGCTCGTAATGAGCATGGTCTTCTATTGTTGCTACCAAAACTCGAGCAGTAAAACATACTAAAAAATCCCATTATATTAAATATAATGGGATTTTTTGATTTTCACATGGTGGGAACGCCGGGATTTGCGACTCTCCGTCGTCGCCCGACTCTCTCGCCTTAAAAAGTGAAGAGCAATTCACTTTTTATCCCTTCGGGATCGGCTCGATTCAAATCCCGTCGAAACTCAAAATTGATAAATAAAAAACTCATTCTTTCGAATGAGTGTTCAATTTATCATGGTGGGAACGCCGGGATTTGAACCCGGGACCATCGCCTTAAAAGGGCGTTGCTCTACCAACTGAGCTACGTTCCCATGGATACTGACAGTAGCTGACTTGCGAGATAATATACAAAAAGATTGTTTTGTCGAATTTATTTTTCTTTTTCCTCGGTTTTTCCTTTGCATAAGTGCCAAAAAGACATATACTCAGCCTCAAATTCTCCATGAAAATTCCCCAATTTTTCTCTCGCATTCTATTTCACAAAACAATTGCCGCAACGCTCGTCATGATGATCCTTGTATCACAGACGATCCATGTGGATTTTTTTGATAGAGTTGAGGCGGGACCTGAGAACTATAGAGATATAGTCTCTATCATCGTCGATCGTGATACCTACCAGAAACAGAGAAATACGATCAAAAGGTATGCAGAGGATATCGCAGGGTATCTCGGAGGAGTACGGACATCGATACTCGTGGTTGATCCCAACACTCCAGTGGGGACTATCGCCACCAAAAATGAAAAACTCTACTATGAAGGTGATGGTGAAAAATGAACATCATCACTCGTTGGTACTATATTGATCGGGAATATCCCTATTCCTCAAGTGACAAAAGAGGGGCAGAGCTTCTCGAGTCTCTATCCATATGTGGACTTCGATGATAAGGTATTCGTCTATGATCCTAAGAGTGCCCAATACATGTACAATAGTCAAGATCCAAAAGTAGAACAAGTGGATATATGGCATGGTGTCATCAATCCAGCTGTCGGTCGTGGTTGGGCATGAGCACCTGATATAACAAAGATATGACAGTTTCTCGATAAGACACACGAATTCTATACAAAATCTGGTAAATTTGCTCCATCAAATATACCCCCAAAGGTATTTTATTATGATGGATTTTCTGAATCTAAGGGTATCAATGCTCGGAGTCTTTTTCAATATAGTCTCTCTATAAAAAATGCTGAGAACATCGCCTACAGTAGATTCACCAAGTATCTCCTCAAGGATGTATCAAATGCACTAAGAGTATTCGATAATCAAAATGAGGATACTGATATGGTTGCTACATATGCATCACTATGACTCCCAGCTGGGAGTGATACTGTGAGCGATGATCAAGCAAAAAAACTTCCTGATATCCAAACTAAAGATATTACTCTTTGATTTTTAAAAAATTTCAAGTGAATTTTTAATGAAAAATCTCTCTGAGAAGAGCTCCTATCGGTGCACAATGCTGGTCGATATACGAATGGAACAACCGTACGAGCTGATCTCGTTCCCATATCGATCACTCTGATGGATGATATTGCTCAGAGTACTCTACGTGAGTCCAATAGAGCTCTCGAGAAGCAAATAGATACTGTCATCTTAGATGGCAAATTTGCTCGGCGTATTCCCATCTTTGATGAAGTGGTTACCTCTTCTGGAGCTCCGATCGATCGCACGAGTCCCACTACTACTATTGCTGAGAACTATATGTTCGGAGAGAAGAGTACCAATATAACAGATCCACTCCAGTGTACTATCGCCAGAGGGTCTACGGGGAACCTCACAGAGTTCGGCAGGTCACAACTGGTTGAGGCGAATACGGCATTCGATATACTCAAGACACAATCTCAAGTAGAACAACTCAAAATAGATACCGAGCTGCTAGTCAATATGAGACAACCAAATTGCTTCCCTAATAGCAAGCCACGTCTCGACTCATATTGGTGAGGTAATAGTATCCTTCGTATTGCTGGATCATCAGATGATCCTAGTGCGGTGCTCGATACTTTTCCTGTTGCCACTACATTCAGTGGATTCACGGCACCGATATTCTCCCTCTGAGGGATGAAAGAATCCGATCGTCTAGAGATCGGTGGAGTGGCTAACTGTCTCTCATGACGATATCAGTACACTATGAGCCCTGCTCGCGTGATGAACTATACGGAGACCGTATCTGTTGGCTTTGGTGACGCAACGTCTAGTATAACCCAATCATGTACTACAGCGTATCCGAGTGAGTGGACACGACCTGGTGGAACATGTACTACGTTTCCTAGTGTGAATCTCGGGGGACAACCTGCACCACGATATACGTGTATCTCGAATGTAGCATCTGCTCCTGTGACTATTGATTTTGCATCGAGTGCTACAGAGTTCGCGAACTCTGTAGCATCGAGTTGTAACAATGGAGTACTCATGCTCGACGGTAGGGAGATCGCTCGTAGTGACAGTACTTGTATCACTACACTGACGAGTGGTGTTGGAGATGATACCACGACGACTACAGTAGACAGTACTCAATACAAAAATCTCTCATTCCACACCATACCGTCTCTCTATCACCACACATCTCCTACTGATGAAGAGATAGCAGCAGCAATGGCCAATCGCATGACCCCATCCCTCCCGGTGGATATGGTGCGATATGTCGAATTCGTCACACCAAAATGAAATATAGCCCGAATACATTATCCGAATTTTTTCTCAATTGAGGCAAATGATATCGCGACAGCTCGATCCTGGGTACGAGATCAGTCCAATAGGGAATGGCAAGCAATCATAAATCTCGAACAGGCTACTGTCCTGAGTGAAAAAGAAACACGAGCCAATGCCCATCTCGGTGCTGGTACACTTCCGACATCACCAATTGATTGGAATAGATATATATCAGATGATATGTTGACGCGGATTCTCCAGTCCAAGAATTGGCTCAATCCAGATATATCCAAAAAGTATAAGTCTACAATAGAGGCTATGCTCTCATACTCTCATGGAGCCTCTGGGTCTCTCTCACCATCGACAGTCCCACCTCAGATTCCATCACTTTCTGAGGAGTATGAAGTCGCCTATCTTGGACTTCCAGCATCATTTGGAGCTGATTTTCGGAGTGCCGCATATAGCAAATCAATGGAATCCTATCAGGCTCGTATGAGGGAGATCGAGTGAGCCAATATCTCTGATGAGGATATCCGTGACGGTATCTCAGAGACAAATAATCCTGCTACACAATGTGGTCCACCAGATGGCGTGCCACTCGCTCAGTGGCCAGGTGCGATCATGTGTTGGATCAAGGCTCAGTTTCCTCCGCGTATTCTCGCCGGATCATGCGGTCCATCCACGATCGGACTCGCATCTCCGAACTCTCGTCCTCTCCTCTCTCCTGGACAGAGTATCGTCACAGATACAGGTGCTCTGACACAGTTCTACTCTGGATCTCAACTGATTCCTCATCTCCCGAGATCGAGTATCGGACTCAGAGATACTATCGCAGTCGATCTCCATCTCCTCAAAAACAATACACCGCTCGGTACTATCGCAAATACTGAGGCTCATCTCGAGATCGTATCAGGAACTACATGAGGCAAGTCTATCCCAACAACAGAGCTATCCAAATATCTCACCATAGCACCGAGTAGTGTGATCGTA
>JAYTJD010000015.1:0-5670 GCA_043731405.1 Candidatus Altimarinota bacterium | reverse complement strand
AAATATATCACCTGGAAAGAGAGATATATTGCCCAGATTCTCTGCAACATCACCTCGATACAGCAGATCACAGGAGGATGGTTGCGTGACAATGGAGTGAGATTCCGCAAGTGGGCGGAGCTCTATGTTCTCATCAAGGCGATTGCCCAGAGCTGGCAACCGATGCTCGATATATTCGCTGATACGAACAAGAGCTGTGGCGTATGTCGCAACGAACGCAACAATCTCCAATATTGGAAGTTCAAGCTCATATCATCACTTATTCCATCTATTCCAGTACTCAGGTTCCCGAAGTGGCCAGATATCATCCTCGATCTCTCAGATATACGCCTGGGGATCAATATATCGATGCCCAATTTTGTCCCACGACTCTCTCCGATCCGATTCCCGGCACTCCCATCACTTGGAGCCGGCAATCTCTCTGCATCTGTTTCACTCCCAGGACTTCCGATACTCCCTGGACTCCCTCCTCTTCCAGATCTCCCAGATCTCCCTTCGCTACCAAAAATAAAACTCCCAGACCTCCCACCACCACCAAAAATCCCAAAAATCGCAGGATCTATATCCGCATTTCTGGGCATCATGAAGTTGATATCAAAGATGTATTGTTTTTATCAAAAAACAGTACTAATACCAGAGTGGCAAGTAGGTGACGTGATCGCACAACGAACAGAGCGACAGGGAACTTCACCGTTTGATTTTATCAATCTCTCACTCCCACAATTTTCTCTTCCGTCGATTCGTGAGATACGAGTTGGTAGCCATGTGAACTCTGAACTCCGCTCTGATTTTATCTCTGAGTTTGCTCGGTCCGCTGTCCAGCCGATCAATGAGTTCCAGACAGATCTCCAGGGTGCGATCCCGAGCTCTATCGGTACGAGCGTCACGACTCCAAGTGTGAACGTCGATGTGAGACCTGGAGCCTACCTGAATCAAAAGTGAACCGAAGCACTCCCAAATCGAGTCACAAAAATGATAGCCGATATCGATAAGCAAAAAAATATATTTCTCGAAATAGGAGAATTTGTCACATATCTCACTACAGAGCTCGATGCTCCAGAACTCGCTCAGGCCAGTACGGATCTCGAGAGATGACTCCGAGTTGCTCGGGTTGAGGCAGATCAGATAGAGGGCGAGCTCATTACGTACAATAATAGACGATTCGATATACTGAGAGACTATCTGAGTGCCGAGAGTGATAGCAATGCTCATCTCCAGAATATCGTCGATCTCATATCTCGTGATATGGTATGAGAGCCGAGACAGCTCATCGCAGATATCTCAGATACATCGAGTCGTGCCACGAGACTCCTCGCATCATATGATGGGCTACAATCAGGTCCGAGTGAGACTCCACCATCTGGACTCGATCGAGGACTCACAGCATCTCGCACCGCTCTCACAAATCGACTATCTCGTATGGTTGCTGAGATAGCTCCGACCTCAACTACGTCTCCGTCGTCATCTATGGGTGTGGCAAGTGGATACTCACCGAACTATCAGGGGATCTATATCCGCACTCCGAGCGGAGTACAGACTCGGCTCTTTGACTATATTGCTCCTGTGACACAGGATACCCGAGTCGATACCGTCGATATCGACCAGGATGGCGACCTCGACTACATCTATCTCCTCGATGGACTCCTCTACGTCAAATATAACTGGACCAAGGTACCAAACAAGATCATCGATACAACTACCAAGATATCGAGTATCACACCAGATGATCTCGCTCCATATGTACCAGATTATTTCTATGAAGATGTATCGACCCCACACAATCTGAACTACTCGTTTGTCTCATCATCTCAGACTGAGAATGAGTGGAGAGTAGAGTTCTATGATCAGTATATCGAGTGGGACAAGCTCGATACCTGAAGCCATGATCCACGAGTATCTCCGAAGACGACGATCGATATGTTCTCGGATATGGCCAGTGTTCCACTTGCATCTCATTCGGGTATTTTGACCCATCGTGTACCTCGGTCTCTCCGGTCTGTGGCTGATACATCATCATTAGTCATCGAGGGTCGCAGTATCGATATCTATACAGGTGCACTCTCGCTCTCACTCTCCCCAGGTCGAGTACTCTATACAGGTGATCGGAGTGTCACGCTGAGCTATAGCAACCAGACGACTCCTACTATCCGTACGATATCACTCGATCCACATACTGGATATGAGTTCTCGAGCCCTACTGAGATCACAACAGAGGGGGGGCAACTCTACATCATCGGTGCCGAGAGTCGCTCTCGCTATACCTATAGCGATGAGTTCGTCTGACTCCCGATACTCCCTGGTATGAGTCTCTATGCCTCTGATGCTGGATCAGTCGTCAGAGATCTGACTAGTCGCCAGGATATCACACTCCTCGGGGGTGCGACCTATATGACCTATGCTCTCGGAGAGCGATCAGATCACTACAATATCAATCTCCCATATGCTGATGGGTACTACTATGCTCGCCTCCAGAATCTGACTGATCCAAAACTTGACCGAGCCGGAGTCACCCTCCTCGCTCCACAGGCTGCGAGTGATGATGGCGATCCGATCATTGATCTCCCGACTGAAATCAGACTCCCCATCTATACGACTCGTAGCTACCAACTCTCGGATATCCTCACGGACCTCAGTGCAGCCACACTCACAGTAGATAGTGATGTCACGACTGATACGAACAACAACACTATATTTGATGACGACTTCGTATCTGCGAGTCCTTTAGCGAACATCTCCCCTCGAGAGATCACGTTCGGAGTATTCACACAACCAGGCAAGTACAATATGTTGCTCAGGGCCGTCGATGCACTCGGCAATACCACGACGATGCCCCTCACAGTGACTGCCTATACGCCGATCCCACAGATACAGACTGTGACATCTACAGGATGGGTACTCGGGACGATATCTGAGTCGCTCAGCGGGATCCCGACCCATCTCTTCCGAGTCAGATCTGGAGAGCAGCCGACCCTCCTCTCGTCAGGTGCTACGATATCGAGCTCACTTGGATGATTCTCGACAGGTTCATTGTTTGCTACTCCTGAGACGATCACCCTCAGCAAGTGACCAAAAATCGGAACCACAACCACAAGAGGCGAGATCACACTCAGTCCTGGGCATCATACGGATATTGCCCCTGCGACTCCGACGGATCCGATGCGGATACTCACGGTCGATGCATCAGGATCGATATCTCACACACATACGCTCACTCTGCCTGATGGTACGAGATTCATCGATAGTTCCCAGAATACGAGTACATCTACTGGTGTTATCCTCACGCCCTCATCTGGTGTCACTCGTATCATACCTGCGAGTCCGACAGACCCATCGATCCCAGGGGGACAATATCTCACAGACACGAGCTACCGACCACTCGCAGCACTTGCCCGAGATGGTAATATCTATACTCTCGATCCACTCTTGACCCTCAGATATCGTAGCAAGGACTGATACATGAGTATCGAGCTTGTCCGCCAGGGCATAGTGGTAGCGACGGTGGAATATCGTATCGATTTTTTCTATACGATGAGGTAGGTATTATAAAAAAAGAAAACTTGACGGGGGGGGGGGGTGATCAATATAATATTTTCGTAAACTTATATTCTATAATTTTGTATCTATATGATCAAATACACTCTTATTCTTTCGTGTCTCCTATTTCCAATCATCGTATCCGCTGGTGCTGTCATATTTTCCAAGGATCTCGGTAGTGGTATCGTCATGGAACAGACTGATAGTAAAACTTTTATTAAGCTCAAATGAAAAATTCTCAAGTCATATTCCAATAAGAGTAAGAGTGTTCCATTTATATGGAATGAATGATGTTCTCTGTATACAGAAAAACTACTCAAATTGAGTAACAATAACTGAGATCAGCGACAGATCATCTGGGATAGTCTCTGAGAAAAGTGACAAAGACAATGCATACGGGAACGTTATCAGAAATCTATCCAGATAATAGCAATCACTGGTACTACTCGTTTTGTGACACTGAGACAAGTTTGGTATGAATGATTCATTACGATGCTCATCGATCTCAAAAATAGTACCACTCAGGATATTGGTGATAGTGATGTTGAAAAAGTAATAACTGGCAAGAGTGGTGTGTATATGCAGGTGAATTCATCGAAATGAGATTGTCATGGAGATATATACCTCGTCAATTCATCAGGGAAGTTTATATTGCAGTTTTCGATGTGTAAAGTTGCAAAAGATACTGATACCGCTATAGTAGATTCATTTGAACTCCTTATGAATCAGCGATTCCAAGTCACATATATGTTTAATGATAAGGCATTCACCAAAATATACCCAATACAAACCAAGTAATATCCATATCCCACTCCTCGTGAGTGGGATTTTTTCTATTTCCCCTGTATCTGACTCTCGATTTGCTTTTTTTGATTTTTTCGGTATTCTCCCGCTATATTTTTTGCTATATTATCCTATGCTCGCTCGCGTCACCATCATCGGTCGTCCCAATGTCGGGAAGTCATCTATATTCAACTCGCTCTCAGGGCATCGTATCGCGATTATCTCCGATATCGAGAACACGACTCGAGATATCATCGAGTACCATATCGACGATCCAGAGCATGATATCTCGTATATGATGGCGGATAGTGGAGGTATCGTGAGTGCCGACAATGAGACACTTCTCTCAGATGTACGAGGTCGAGCCAATGATGCGATCCTCGCCTCTGATCTCATCCTCTTCGTCGTGGAGTATGATCGTATGACAGAGTTCGATGAATATATCGTGAAGTTGCTTCGCAGGTCCAAGAAGCCAGTACTCGTCGTCGCGAACAAAGCAGACAATCCAAAACGAGCCCTCGAGGCGTACCAACATATGAGTCTTGGACTCGGTGATGTCGTGCCTGTGAGTGCAGTACAGACTCGTGGATTTGGTGAGCTCAGAGTCAAGGTGGCCGAGATGTTGAAGGAACTCGGATTCGGATATGTGCCCAATGAGCTCCACGAGGGACTCCTCAGACTTGCTATCATCGGACGCCCAAATGTCGGGAAGTCATCACTGGTCAATGCTATTGCTGGAGAGACTCGCTCTATCGTATTCGATATGCCAGGTACTACACGAGACGCGATCGATACGGTCATCAAATTCAAGGACGAGGATATCGTCCTCATCGATACGGCAGGAATACGGCGAGCCGGCAAGATCGGATCAGCCAATATCGAGCAGTGGAGTGTGATGCGAGCGGAGAAGTCCGTGGAGAGATCCGATGTCGTCGCGGTCGTGATCGATGCGTTCGAGGGAGTGGCTCATCAGGACGAGCATATCGTCGGTGAAGCGATGAAAGAAAAGAAGGGAATCATCCTCGTCATCAACAAGTGGGACAAGGTGATGAACAAGCCAGGAGTCAACAAGGACACGATCCTTGAGCGGTATATGCATTATCTCTCGAAGAAGTTCGACTTCCTCTCGTATGCTCCAGTCGTGTTCACGACAGCGATCGAGAACAAGCGTATCGATCTCGTCCTCGAGCATGCGATCGCGATCCGCATCGAGCGGAACAAGCGAGTCAAGACTGGAGTATTCAACAAGTTCCTCGAACAGATCACCTATGATCATGCACCAACAGGGAATCGCAAATCACACAAGCCACGGATATACTACGGATCACAGGTGGACGTCAATCCTCCAAAATT
>JAYTJD010000014.1:0-2271 GCA_043731405.1 Candidatus Altimarinota bacterium | reverse complement strand
TCGAGATCTCCGAGCATGATATTCTCGACTCGGATTCGTTTGAGTTTTTTCACATCGTATTCGACAGCGGCCACCATACGACGGATCTGTCTATTTTTTCATTCTTTGAGGATGATCGAGAACTTGGATGAGGAGAGACGAGTGATCTCACAGGGACGAGTCGTATATTTTCGAATGATGACCGTATCCTTGCCCTCCACACGGCGGACGATACGCGTACGTGATCCATTGTCCTTGAGCTCTATCCTGACTCATTTGCTCATCCGCTCGATCGCCTCATCCTCGATCTTGCCATAGACCTCGACGACATACTCCTTCTCGTGCTCATAGCGAGGATGCATGAGGTAGTTCGAGAGTCGACCGTCATTGGTGAGGATGATGAGTCCTGTAGTCTCCTTATCGAGGCGTCCGATCGGGAATACTCGCTCAGAGATGTTGACAATATCCATGATCCCCTGCTCATCATCCTTGCCCGAGAGACACGTCGTGACAACATCACGAGGCTTGTTGAATACATAATACACGAGATTCTCCTGATCCTTGATGACCTGGTTCGAAAACTCGATTTTGTCAGCATCTGGATCGACAACTTGCCCGATATGAGCTACGATACTATTGACCGTGACGAGTCCAGCCTCGATATATTCCTCGGCCTTACGGCGGGAGCAGACTCAGGCATGTGCGAGATATTTTTGGAGCTTCATGGTTCGTGTATATTAGGTTCGCATCATAGGCAAAAACCAAAAAAAAGCAAAAAAACTTTTGACAGATTGGCAACTTTCTTTAAACTCTGTTTTTATTATTATTCCCTACGAGAAAAAATGAACAAACCAGCTGAACCAGAATGATTAATCCGACCGAAAGAAGTCGTTACACGAGTAAAATCGCAGAATGATGTTGGAAAGCACTGGCCTGTATATTTAGAGCATAATGGGAAAAAATATCCTATTCCCAAGGAATGACTCAGTCTCCACATAAATGGAGGTGCAGTTCGTATACATGGTATTGATGTGACGAGAAAAGTACAAAAGTGAGTAGAGAACGTGTTTCAACACGATACATGGACATGACGACTAAAGAGAATTGAGCCTACAGATTCAGATAACACCCCCCTCCCTCGTCCCGTATGATCTCCAGAGTCATAGTGTAGAGACCCACATATCCCAGATCACGAGCGAGGACACGGAGCCGATTGAGTGGACGAATATATCTGAGTCGAGTCAGGGAACCAAGGATATTACGATCGAGAGTAGCAGCAAAAGAACGCAAAAAACGAGCAATATTGGCTTCTTCCACACCCACGTCATGCCGGCGGAGTGAGAGTGACTCGAGGAGAGCAAGTTCTCGTCCACATATCTGGATTTTCTCTGGCATCTCTATCGTGATTGCATGATCTACTAGGGTTCGCCAGAGATTTTTTTTGCCCGTCTTTGGGCCTGAGACGAGTGTACGCAAGTGTACTTCCCTGCCGTCAACCATCTTTATGCGGAGAGCTCTATCTCGAGTATAAATGATGAGTATGTCTGGTATAGAGTAGTTCGAAAGATGCAACTCCAGGGCCTTCTCTCCACCGATCACTCCCCCACTTGGCGAGTGTAGCTCGATTAGTTTGTTGATGATCAGCCAGTATTTTTTTCAGATTTCTATATTTTTTGTTTCATTTTGGACTATGTAGACTCCGCTCGCAACCCACTCCACGACTCACCTACCGAGCAATATACTCATCGCATAGACGACTCTCGTATTCGACCCACCAGAGCGTAACCAGAGATCGATGATCTCTTTTTTTGTGAGGATTTCTCACATTTTTTCACATACTTTTTTCACGAAAATGTCAGAAACTGTATTGTCATTATTGCTCATCAGTACAGTATATTCGAGCTATACAATTTTGCAAGTTATTACTATACATTTTTGATTGAAATATTTTTTCATAGTTTATTACCGATAGTATACAACTATATTAATACAATCCAGAATTAGACTATCTGGCTAATACCGAAAAAAATAAATTAAAACATAATTAATAAAGACTCATTAATATTAGAAACACTCGTCCAATTAATTCAATTAGATAGAAGATAAGGATTCTTAGAATTATGCATTAGAACAATGTAAGTGAATTACATATAACTATTAATCATTGCAATATGCTAGTGTCTACATATAATTATAGGGTCTTCCCCAGTTATCGGTTAGTTTTTCGGAGTAATTTGAGTATTTCTTTATAGATATCTTTGTTGTTTATACGACAATTATATCTAAATTCAG
>JAYTJD010000013.1:0-2297 GCA_043731405.1 Candidatus Altimarinota bacterium | reverse complement strand
CCAACCGTATCCCATCAGTCGAGGATGTCCAAGATATCGTCGAACGCAATCTGATGAAGTTCAACAAGTTCGAAGTCGCCAAGCAATATATCATCTATCGAGCGACCCGCCAAGATGAGCGAGTTGAGGCACACGAGAAACTGGTCAAAAAATTCGAGAAGAACGGATTCAAGGTCACAAAAACCAATGGAACGAAGGAAGAATTCGACTTCGAGAAGATCGAGAAGATGTTCAAGATGGCAGCGAAGGGATATGAGAAGGAGTGCAGTTTCGACGACTTGATGGAAGCTTTCAAAAAAAATATCGTCGAAGATATGAAGACCTCAGATATCGCGAAGCTCCTCGTGAAGACTTGTATCGATCTTGTGTCAGTCGAGAATATCCACTGGGAGCATGTCGCTGGTCGGCTCGCCCTATTTGATCTGTACAAAAAAGCTGGGAAAAACCGAGGCATCTCACAAAAAGAGATCTACACGGGTGACTCGTATGTTGCATTTTTCGAGAAATATATCGAAGAAGGACTCTACTACAAGGACTTCATGAACTACTATAGCCAGGATGATATCCGCAAGGCAGGAGAGCTCCTTGCCAAAAAAGGGAAGATCACCGATATGGGCTATGGATATACAACAGTCCTCTCACTGGCAAAGAGGTATCTCCTCAATCCGAACAAATTCGTCCGTGAACTCCCACAAGAGCTCTATATGTCAGTGGCTCTGTTCTATGCTATTCCTGAGAAGGCTGAGAATCGTCTCGCATTCGCGTTCCAAGTGTATGAATACTGTAGTGAGCAGAAGATCTCACTCGCCACTCCAGCCCTCATCAATCCTCGTACCAATTGGCACCAGCTGACAAGTTGTTTCAAGCTCAATCTCGGTGATGATCTCAGATCGATCTATCACGGGATCGAGGACATCGCTCAAATATCGAAATACGGAGGAGGAGTCGGAGTCTATCTCGGACACATACGAGCTCAGGGTGCAGCGATCCGTGGGATCAAGGGTGCGGCAGGAGGCGTCAATCCATGGGTCAAGGTCATCAACGATACAGCCGTAGCGGTCAATCAGCTCGGAGCTCGTCTCGGTGCAGTATCCGTCACACTCGATATCTGGCACCGTGATATCTATGACTTCCTTGAGCTCCAGACTGAGTCTGGAGATATCCGAGCCAAGGCATTTGACGTGTTTCCTGCTGTTTCTATTCCAGATTTGTTCATGAAGCGAGTCGAGGAGGATGGTGACTGGTCACTGTTCGATCCATACGAGGTGAGCAAAAAATATGGCAAATGTCTCGAAGACCAATTCGAAACAGATTTCGAGGAGTTCTATGCTATCCTCGAGGCAGATGATACTCTGGATATGAAGAAAACAATCAAAGCAAAAGATCTCTTCAAACAATTTCTCAAAACTACGGTCGAAACTGGTATGCCATACGTGTTCTACCGTGATACCGTGAACCGCCTCAATCCTAACAAACACGCATGAAAGATCTACTCGACTCAGCTCTGTACGGAGATCTGTCAGAACTCCTCTCCAGCGTCATTCATCGAAGAGGTCATCGAAGATGGCAAGATCGTCATACGCTACGAGCCAGGTGAGGTCGTGACATGTAACATCTCATCGATCAATGTAGCAAAAGTCTACGAAGAAAAAGATATCGAAGTCGCACTCGCCGTCCTCTCTCGCATCCTCGACAATATCATCTCTCTGTCCAAATTCCCGATCAAAGCCGCAGAGATGACAGCAGGCAAATATCGAGCCATCGGTATCGGATATCTCGGTCTCGCCGAGTATCTCGCGACTCGCTCTATGGCGTACGACTCTCTCGAGGCTCGTGAACATGTCGATAGCCTATTCGAGAAGTATACCTACTACACCTACAAGGCATCGATCGATATTGCCCGTGAGCGTGGTGCGTATCCACTCTTCCCAGGGAGTGAACACTCAAAATGAATCATCCTCGGCAAAGATGCCGCTATGTTGACCTCTGAGACCAAGAACGCTCATCTCGACTGGACGGCTCTCCTCGCGGATATGCAGGCAACTGGTTGCAGATTCGGCTACCACTCGGCTCCAGCACCGAATACCTCGACAGCAGGTATCGTCGGGACGACAGCAGCACTCCTCCCAATCTACAAGAAGTATTTCGTCGAGACCAATCTGGCTTCCCCTACGATCCGTATCGCTCCGAAGCTCTCGGCTGAGAACTTCTGGTTCTACAAGGAGTATGTGACGATGGATATGAACGATGTCATCGATATGATCTCGGTCGTATACAAGTGGATCGATCAGTCGATC
>JAYTJD010000012.1:0-2324 GCA_043731405.1 Candidatus Altimarinota bacterium | reverse complement strand
GGAACTACAGGAACTGGAACTACAGGAACTGGAACTACAGGAACTGGAACTACAGGAACTGGAACTACAGGAACTGGAACTACAGGAACTGGAGTCAGTTGTAATACTGGCTCTGTCCAGCCCAATCAAGCGGCTCTCCTCGCAGCTCAGGTTGCGTTCTCGACTGAGATTGCTCGGCTCCTCACTGTGAAGCAATCTGCATATACTACAGCTCTCACACTCACTGGTTCAGCCCAGATAGATGTTATGCGATCAGCTAATCAGGCATTCCGTACAGGATTCAAGTCGGCTATCAGGACTCTCCAAGCAGTCAGACAATCGAACTGAGCCGATCGTCATGAGTTCCGACAATGCAAAAAAGAAGAGAAACATGAAAATCGTGGACGATGAAAGAATAAGGGTCACGGTGATGAACATCGATCGACTGAGAATAACGGCAATACGATGAGTCATGGTCGTGGACAAGATGATAACAACGATGATCGTCGTACAACACTCACCCCATCGACAACTCCTCAGACAGCTATCACTCATTCGGACGACAATAACAACGATGATCGTGGACAAGGACGTGGACGCGGTGGTCGTCGCTAGTATCTCAGATCGATGATCCCTTCCGAGCAATCGGAGGGGATTTTTGAAAATAGAGAGCTCCTTGCAATCAGACCAAAAGAGAATAGAATACGATACATATAAGAACTATTAGCTCTTCGGTCTCTTGGTTCTATATTCCGCTCAACAGCTTGAACAAGCTCTATTTTTTCACTCCACTTGAACTATGGAAACAGACATCCGACTCGCCGTTCTCATCGATGGAGACAATATCCCATCAGCCTATGTCCGAGAGATGATGGAGGAGATCGCGAAGTATGGCAATCCGACAATCAAGCGGATATACGGCGACTGGACGCGTCCAGGTCTCGCCAAGTGGAAAGATCTCCTCCTCGAACATGCGATCCAACCGATCCAACAATATGGATACACTACTGGCAAAAATGCAACCGACTCCGCGATGATCATCGATGCGATGGATGTCCTCTACTCTGAGAAGGTGGATGGATTCTGTATTGTATCGAGTGATTCAGACTTCACTCGTCTCGCGACTCGACTCAGGGAAGCAGGGATGCGAGTCTACGGAATCGGTGAGAAAAAAACTCCAAAACCGTTCATCGTCGCCTGTGACAAGTTCATATATATCGAGATCCTCAAGCCTGCGAAAGAGACAAACAAGAAGCCTGCAACACCCGAGAAAAAAATAAAAAAGTGAGAAAATATAATCCCTGAACCGACTCAGGATACTCCTCCTACTGCCGTAGATATGATCACTCCAGAGCTCATCCGTCTCATATCAGCGACGATCTATGATCTCTCGGGTGACGATGGATGGGCGTTCCTCGGAGATGTTGGGACACTACTACAGAAGAAGCAACCCAACTTCGATCCTCGCAACTACGGATTCAACAAGCTGACTCCCCTCCTCGCCTCGACTGGGGTATTCGATATCATGGAGCGAGAGTGAGGGAGCAGTAGGTACAAGATACTGTATGTGAAGAATAAGTAGTCAACAAAAAAAAACCTGAATATTCAGGTTTTTTTTTGTTGACTTGTTAGCTCCTGATCCCCTGTCCTCTCGAGAACATCCACCAGATGATCGAGAAGAATATGATACAAAATCCTGCGAGCACTCCGAACGATATGAGCGGATTGATATCAGAGACTCCATGCATCCCATAGCGGAATCCGTCGATCATATAGAGGATCGGATTGGCGTGAGAGACAGTCTGCCAGATGGGTGGGAGCATCGTGATCGAGTAGAACACACCCCCGAGATATGTGAGTGGTGTGAGGACGAAGTTGGGCACCACAGATGTCGAGTCAAAGCTATCCGCAACGAGTCAGTTGAGTAGTCCGACGAGCGAAAAGAGGAGTGAAGTGAGAAATGCGAAGAGGAAAGTGAGACCGATATGAGCAAATGCAACAGGAGTAAAAAACATCGCCACACCGAGCACGATCGCTCCCGTCACCATACCACGGATGACACCTCCCGTGATGAATCCAAGGATGATCACCCAGTATGGAGTCGGTGAGATGAGTATTTCCTCGATCGTTTTTTGGAATTTTGCCATATAGAACGACGACACCACATGTGAGAACGAGTTCATGATCACCGACATCATCACGAGTCCTGGCACGATGAACTCCATATACGAGAGTCCGCCGACGACGCCGATACGAGATCCGATGAACTGCCCGAATATCACGTAGTAGAGAGTTGTCGTGATGACGGGCGGGACGATCGTCTGCTTCCACACTCGGAGAAACCG
>JAYTJD010000011.1:0-5829 GCA_043731405.1 Candidatus Altimarinota bacterium | reverse complement strand
CACTCATCCAAAATATATGCAGCCGTAGTTCAGTTGGATTAGAACGCCTCCCTGCGAAGGAGGAGGTCACTGGTTCAAGTCCAGTCGGTTGCACCATTAGAAAAATCAAAAGCTCATTCGAAAGAATGGGTTTTTTATTTTTCTATTTTCCTGAGACTGGGCTTGAATCCGAATTGATTTCTTTGAATCCCTTGAATGGGATTCAAATTCAATGAGGAGAGGCGGGTCACGGCCAGAGGAGTGACCAAGTCCAGTCGGTTGCACCATTTGATTCATAAAATCCCATCAGAAATGAGGGGATTCTTATTGCCTCTTTTTCATTTTCTGCTATACTCATATCATAATTCCTATACTACAACACTATGTGACGATGACCTACTGTCGCCGCAACCAAAGAAAAGTGAGACAAAGCAAAAGCCAAGATCTACAATATCCACTCCAAACTGATCACAATCGCAGCTGAGAAATGAACCGATCCAAGTATCAATGGATCACTCCACGATGCAATCTACTCAGCCAAACGAGATGGTGTGACGTCTGATGTGATCGAGAGGGCGGTGAAGCGATGAGCTGGACTCGACAAGGATGCGAGCAAAGTCGAAGAGATCTATTATGAGTGATATGCTCCCGGAGGCGTGGCCATCATCGTCAGAGCTCTGACAGACAATCGCAATCGCACAGCACCGAGTATGCGACATACATTCTCAGGATATGGTGGATCTCTCGGGGAGACGGGTTCGGTTTCCAATTTTGCATTCGACTACGGGGGCGAGATCCATATAGCTACTCCTGAGGATATGGATGCGTTCGAGATGATGATACTCGACACTGATGCCACTGACTATAGCGTAGTAGATGGTGAGATGGTGATCCTCACGGCTCGTGAGAGCTATACGAGCGTACGCAAGGCGATCGAAACAGCTAGGTATCCCATCATCTCATCGACTCTGGGCTATCGAGCCAAGAACTATACCGAGATCACTGAGATGGACAAGGCCCTCCAGATCTACAAAATGCTCGAAGAGTTCGAGGCCAATGAAGATGTCGAGACCGTCTGGAATACCGCAGATATCTCCGATACGCTATGGCAAGAGGTCATCGAGTTTGCTGAGAAACGAAAATTCCGAACATAATGAAGTGCATAAAAATCTTTTGTGTTTTGTCTCGACTCGTCTATAATACTCTCAAATCCTAAATATTCCTCAATATGTCTGATCCAACTCAAGCTGTAACAGATCCAGTCGTTGCCGATCAGGGAAGCAATCCTCAACCACCCCCACCACGACCCAAGACGTCAAATGATGGACTCGTAGCGAAGTTCATGGTGCACCCTCTCACGACATTCGTTGAGATGACATTCGTCGACCTCCTCGAGCACTCACTCTCACTCTCAACATTCGAGAAAAAACGAGTCATCGACGCGATCCCGACACTCTCACAGTTCCAGATCGATGAGCTCGTGAAGGTATTCGAAGATGAGAGAGTCGAGTTCCGCAAGTTGATGCCGACAGAAGGTGAGATCATCAAGTGACTCGTCGTCAAGGCTCAGAATGAGTGGGAACAGCTCAAGGATATCTATATCGAAGAGGAACGAGCCGCAGCCAAGGCAAACGAAGATGCAATGAAGGCTGATGAGATGAGAAAAAGTCTCGGAATATAGTTCCTGCCACCCGCGAGACACGATCCATTCTCCGTAGCAAGTTACTTGCGAACGACGTAGGCAATCCAGTCATAATAAGTTAAAAACCCGCTTTCGAGCGGGTTTTTTATTCACATATTTTCCGTCGACTTTTTTCACATTTTCGATAGAATAGGCTCACTTTTTGATTCTCTTTTTTCGTGTCATTTTTTGCCTCTATCATCCCATTCGAGCACTCGATCGGTGTCACGCCACTCCTCTATAGTGGATGAGATATGGTGATCAGTGGCTTGCAGATCGGTCAGATTGTCGAGATCCCCTATGGGAACAAGCTAGAAAATGGGATCGTAGCAGAGATATATACTGAGTGCCCGATAGATCAGGCGAGTGAGGCATATATGAGAATCAAGGCAATGAATCGGATCGTAACAGACAAAATACTCCTCGCACCCTACCAGATCGATATGATCACTCAGATATCAGCTCGATATATGATCCCGATCCACCGAGTGCTTGCTATATTTCTCACGAGACCAATACTCTCACGACTAGAGCGGAAGGACTATGAGCAAATAGAAGAAAAAGAAATAGTGACACAAAAAAAGGGACTCGGGCTGATACATATCGTCCAAGATACTATCGTCACTCCAACACTCGTCGATACCTATACTAAGTCCTGACCAACTGTGGTGATCCTCCCCGATGACTATGCGATGATGCCCTATCGAGCATACTACCAGGATCGAGCGGATGTACTCTTCGTCTCCAGTGATATGACGGATGTACGGCGAGCTCAGGCATGGATAGATATCGTCAATGGCAAGTTCAGTATTATCTATTGAACTCGACGAATTATCTACTATAATCTCGCGAGATACGCCAATATTATCTATGTTGAAGATGCTCTTGGTCCTGACTATTGGCACTACCCAATCCGCATAGACTATGGCGAAATATTGCATATTTTCGCAAAAATGAATCCCGATCGAGATATCACAATACTCACAAGTGTCCCGACCCTCACAACGCTCACGCACCTCAGGCACTATCAGATAGCTAATATCCAAACAACATAAAATCCAAGAGCCCCATGAAAAACAACCTCGAAATACTCATCTCCCGCCTCATCCGATATGCGATGCACCTCGATCGTATTGCGATACTCTGGTACATCTTTGTCGCATGGATAGCAATTATCCTGATTACCACTTTTGGATATACGGTACTGGATCATTCTTATTTCTCGAGAGCTGCCGAGAAACAACAGAAGGCAACAATCAAAAATCCGGTATCCCGAGGGAATATCCTCTCATCTGCAGTATCACTCCATGGTATCCTCGGTGTATCGACCAATCTCGGGACTCTCGCGATCGATCCGACACAATCAGGTTCGATGACTCGACTCCTTCCATTTCTCTCGGATATTGTATATCGCGACTCTTGTGAGTGACGCTTGATGATAGACTGTACCAGTAGTATCGGCAACTATGTGAGACAAGATCTCACTCTCGAAAAATGACTCAATGAAGAAAATCTCCGCGAAAAAATCGAGGCATATATCCAGACTCGTATCTCGACTCCGATCGAGAGCGTACTCATACAGGAGGCACTAGAAGAGTCGATGATCACTCAGGTCAATCAATTGGCTGATCCAGCCTTATTTTTTGTAGTGAACAATCTCTACGTCAATCCAACCAAAGTTACCAATCCTGGGGCTCTCGCAAGCCGTATCGCCCCTATTCTGAGAGCCACATCTGATACGATCGAGCCTCTTTTTGTAGTACGCAAAAGACGTCATCTCGAGATCCTTCGCAAGATGAATATCGTGAGTCGTGACATCGTCAAAAAACGGATTGATACCGAGAAAGCTGCTCTCGCCAATATCCCTACCAGAGATCGTGCCCGTGAGACCTGGACAGCCGAGAATACAGTATTCCCATTTCTCAAGATAGAGGACAATCTCGTGAGATACTATCCTGAGGGTATTGCACTCGGGCAAATCACTGGATTCGTCGATAGTGAGGGCAGAGGACGTTATGGGGTGGAAGGATATTTTGAGTCAGACCTCCAGTGAGAGAGTCCTGTGCAATATATCACCAAGGATATCCAGGGACGACCGATCCGAGACTACGCATCATCAGGATCACTCATTCTCAAAAGTGGTGTCGACGTCACGCTCACGATAGACCGCAATGTCCAAAAAGAAATCTCTAAACGACTCGAAAGTGCTGTGACTCGGTTCCGAGCCAATCGAGGGAGTGTGATCGTCATGGATCCGACGACCGGTGCGATCATCGCGATGGTGAACTATCCGAACTATGATCCCAATAGCTATACAAATGTCTACGATATGGAACCGGTCCTCTATGTGAACTATCCCAATCCATCAGTGGATCTCTTTGGATATCCACTCTTCGTCGTAGACTCTGGCAGTGGTGGTACACTCTCGACCAATATTGATGGTCAACGAATCAAGATGCGGAGTGCGACGGAGGATGAGATCAGCAATTTCTCGATGACAAAATACAAGTTCAAAAACGGATTCGGAGTCGGCAACTACAAAAATGATATAGTAGGCTCACTCTATGAACCGGGATCAGTATTCAAGGCGGTGACTGTCGCTATCGGACTCGATAGTGGTGAGATACGCCCAAGTGATCGCTACTATGATCGTGGATACGTCGAGCTCGATAGCGGTGGAGCCAAGCAACGGATATCGAATATTGCACGTCAGTGTCTCGGGAACAATACCTATACGAATGCTCTCAATTGGTCATGCAACGTCGGTATGATCAATATCATCGAGAAAATCGGTCGATCTCTTTTCTCTCGTTATGTGAGTGATTTTGGATTTGGACAGAAGACCAACCTCACCATCGATGGAGAGGTATTCTCTCAGATCAGCAATTATGAGAAGTGGTCACGTATTCAGTTTTTCACGATGTCGTTCGGACAGGGTATCAATGCTACCCTCCTCCAGATGGCAGCCGCCTACACGGTACTCGCCAACGGCGGAGTCTATATGCAGCCGTATATCGTAGAGAACATCGCCTATCCCAATGGCAAGAGTATTGCAACAGTACCGACGCCCGTGAGAAGAGTGATCAAAGAAGAAACCTCCAAAACGATCACTGCGATGCTCGTCGATAGTGTGAAGTATGGATTCGCAAAACGTGGAGGGGTGGCTGGATACTCTATAGCTGGTAAGACTGGTACATCACAGATCCCATATCGAGGCACCTATGAGAATATATACTTCAAACAAGACATCGGACATACAATCACCTCATACGGTGGGTATGCACCAGCATACAATCCTCGGTTCGTCCTCATGGTATCGATAGAGCGTCCTCGTACGGGTATCTACTCGGAGACCACATCATCAGCACTCTTCTCAGAGATCGCTGAGTATCTGCTTGGCTACTACAAAATCCCGAAGAATAAGTAAGTACTAGTATGTAATGAGCATATGGCAACTTGTTTGTTCGACATTATCCCAATATGTTTGTCTCACAACTCACGGCAGACAACGCTTATTTGCAAGAGGCATATTATATTTTGTAGAACAATCTATAGTTCATCAAACGAGATATTTACATCATTCTACAGTAACTATGCCTGCAGGTCCATCGCTAATACCTGGGAGAGTCCAGTGAAGTATATATTGATACCTATCTGTATTATTTATTCATCATGAGAATAGTAGTGTTGCATGTAACTGAGTACCAAATGGTGCTACTTTCATTAGCATGGGGTACGCATATCACACCTTTTGGATGGTGAAATCATTTTTTCCGAGATCCCAAAATGTTTCAATATTTGGTAAAGTTGGAGTAGTATAAGATATTGTTGAATTATAACAACCGCCTGTGCCTGTATTCAGTGGTAAACAATACCATGTTCATGCTCATCAAGTAGTCATACCTGTGATAGCTCATTTATCTTGAAGATATTCGCTAAGTCGATTGACTACTTTTTGTATATTGATCTGAGTTGCTGCGTCTCGTCATCTCTGGAGATACGACGTGAGTGACGGATAGAGTGAGGCTGAGAGTATACCGATGATCGCGATGACGATCATGAGCTCTACAAGAGTGAATCAGCGTCTAAGAGAAGATAGGAACATAGGATATGCAGGAAAGAGGATATATGAAGAGTATTTAGAAATACCCCCCCCCCCGTCTACTCTA
>JAYTJD010000010.1:0-5829 GCA_043731405.1 Candidatus Altimarinota bacterium | reverse complement strand
ATACTTTTTGTATCTATAACTACACTCTATGTCACAACTCACACGACAACAGTTCACCGACAAGGTACAAGACTATATCAAACGCATCAATCAGATCGCCGAGGAACAGGGCTACTCCGTGATGATGGCCTACTATATCGAGGGGAGCGAAGAGTCTCCTGATGACTTCATCATCGACTGGAGAAATATGAATCTCAATGACAATATCTATGCCCTCTCGAGATGGACGCAAGATATCATGAACAACTTCGATGAGGATGCTGATGATGAGCTAGACAGGTTCGATATACGGACACCGAGTTTTGAGTAGGAAAATATTGAAATGAGATACAATCAAATATTTCTTGCTTACGAAAAACATTCTTTTTTAGCTTTTTCTTCCATATTTTCAGGAATCCTGAAAATATGATCATGAACCATTTCATACCCATCGAAAGTATTTCTCTCAAGGGAGATACTTTTGTTTATGGGATGAGCTTTTGGCTCGTATTTTCTATGAGATTCTTCTTCGTGATTACGCTTCGTCCGAGCTCTTTCTCAGTTTCTTTTCTGGCATTTCCAGCGACCTTGCCACCTCTTTGTGCCACTTTCTTATTCTCAGACAGACCTGCTGGCTTCTCTGTGGTGGATATCTCCGTCGTGACCCGCTCTCCGAGCATCGTGAAGATGAGCTCGAGATCTGTCATATGATCCCTGAGATTGGTTTTGGATTTTGTGGGTAGGTTCTTGTATTCCTTGTACTCACTCGGAGTCATGCCGAATGTGGCACGAGATATCTCGGCGGTGAGTATCGCATAGTCTCTTTGCTCGGTGATACCTCGTAGTCGCCACTCATCGGTGAGATTCTGTCGGATAGCGATACCACGCAGTCGCTTGTCGATCCAGTCAGCTGGATATCACTTCTGTTCATAGAGCATCTTCATCCGTTGTTGTGCGAGCTCAGGATCCTCTATCTCCTGTATCCTCTCGTATCCGACCTTGGCGAGCCATTGTTTGAACGGTTCGGCTCTGGGACTCGGTACAGACTGGATGATACGAAGAATCCCCTCAGTATTGGCACAGTCAGTCTCTCTCATCTTCCCATCAGGAGCTCTGAGTTTCAACTGTACGAAAAAATCGTACAGTTCAGTCTGGATGCCTTCTTCTGAGAGCTTGATCTTGAGATCACTCCAGTATCGACGAGGACTCTGACTGCTCGTCAGGGCTGAGATAATATCGATAATAGAAAAATACCACTGCTCCTCGTGCCATACCTTGCGGATCTCAGTGCTCTCGAAGAGAGCGATACTATCGTGTTGAGTCATAGGAAGTGATAAAATATGAATATACTATATCCAGATATCACTATATGAAAAGCTAAATCCCTTGCAAGAAGTGTATAGTATTGTGTATTTTGTATACTACTTTAGTCTTTCCTTATCATCTTGGGGAAATGGATTAAATTTCCAATCAGAAATATTCCATTCCATTTTTCTCCAGAGCTCATATCTCTGATACCATGCATTTTGGATCTGATTTCCATTCAATATTACATATAGTGCTTTCCCATTTATTCTAGTAAGTTGCTCGCCATTAGCTATAGGATTCTCAACAGTTATCGGAAAAATTTGAACTCTAGTATTCAAAGAACAGGATCTTCCAGGCTTTTTTTCAGTTCAGAGTTGAGCCATATTCATATCAACATTTACTTTCTTTATCCACTCACAGTCAGTTCCATATTTTTGGTTGTATACCTGAAAAAAACTTCGTACAGATTTTTCATAACTACTCTGGAGAACTTTTATATTTTGATCGAACATAATCCTATTTTCTATATAAGTGTAGATTGACTTGGCTGAGATAAAATATGAAAATCATGCAGGAATAACTATGAGCGAAGCGAAAACCACAGTAGCAACTTTTCTGGTAGTTTTCTGTCAGATGAAATTTCTTTTCATTGTAATAAGAAAATCCCTAATCTCATCCCAAAGTTCTATGAAGAAGATTTTTATCAATCACCAAAAACTGGAAAGAATCTTTTCTGTATGTTCTATTTTTTCATCAGGGTGCTGCATATATTTGAATTAGCTAATAAATCCTTCAATGTTTGAACTTTATCAAAAAGTTCATCATAGGTAACAATATCAAGATCTCTTTGAGAGTTTTTATACAGATCAAAGCATACTTGCCTATCACATTCTATTTTATCGTTGGACTCACTACCAATTATTAAAATAGCTCTCGGATTAAATACATCATATTCTTTTCATTTATTATCGTGCTTATAGTCTTTTATTGTTTTATCTTTCTGATCGAGCACCTGAGAGATAGCTCCCATTAAATCATTATGCATAGGGTATATTCAGGCTCTACCTCAATATTCCCTTTTTTGTACTAAAGAGTCTACGGGGGTTTTAATTTCAACAATAGAAATATTGCTAGAAAACTTATTTTTGCCAACAAAATCTATCAATTTTCCTCACTTCCTTTTTCATTGTGATATTCATCAAGCATAAAATTCATCATCATAAATAATTACAGGTGATGCAAAAATCTGACTTATAACCCAGAAGTTCTCTTTAAAAAAAGGTTGCCACTCTTTAACTTCTTTGGAACTTGTTTTATGTTCCTCCCAAAATTTTAATACCATATTTATCCTAGTCATGTCTATTTTTTCTCAAAATTCATTTATCTCTTCTTTGGTATATCCATCAATGAGCATTAATACTTCTTTTTGTCATATTTTCCTTTTTTTAAATTCATCTACTAATTGTGCATCACTAATACTCATAATAGATATATCTCAGTCTATTTTGGACAAAAAGTCTGCTTTCTTCTCGTCATTAAGATCCTTAATCCAGCTCAGTATTTGCTCTTCTGTTGCTCATGTCAAAATAAGGTTTTCTATACTTACATCTTGACGAAAGAATGCATTTGCCCTATCAATTCTTGGATCTAATCAGAAACAAAATTTCTGGAATTCATTTATATTCAAAAATATATTATCTCAATCTATTTTAAAACCTCGTTCAAATATTTGTTCTGTTATGTATAATTTTTTATCAGGATTTTTTGATACAAATTTTAATAGTGTCTCATGAAAACTAAATTTATAACCCTTGCGTACTTTATTGGGTCATATTTTTGATCTATTAAAATCGAAATATAATTTATATTTATGATGTTCATAGCTATAATAAGCAGTAAAAAATTTTGAAGTATCCATATTTATTTCCCGTTAGATTCCAAAACTACCCCATCCACCTCTCCCATCACTCTCGCCGTCTCACTCAGGGCAACGATCATCTGCTGATAGTGACCGATATCTTCCCAGGTGAGAGTGCGTCACCGTCTATCCTTGAGCCACTTCTGAGCGGGTTGATATCCTCATATATGGAACTCCCAAGCAACGAGTGGAACATCACCAAAATATTGCTCCGAGTTGATATACACTTGTCCATCCGTATATACTAATTTCTCAACCTCATTGCTCCCTGCAACAGAATAAGTCGTGATATACTCATCGACTCGTGGTGACTCCAGCAAGTGTAGACTACGGAGCTCTCCGCCGAGTGCGACCAGTGCGAGGAACGACTCTCGATCACGAGGATATGGTACTCGTGGGAAATCGATCTTGAGGAACTCCTTGTATTTGTCTCGATAGCTCGGACTATGCAGCACCGCATAGATATAGTCGAGGATCTGCTCTGGTGTCGTCTCGCCTACTATTTCATTGATTGCCTGCCAAATCACTGGATCTAGATTCGCTCTTCTCGATTCCCCATTGATAAAGGGGGCTAGGGGGATTTGGTCTTCGAGAGTCGCTGAGTCAGAGTAGAGATAGAGAGGAAATTGTACTTCACCTCATCGATAAAAGTCATTAAAATCAACAATTTCTTTTGTAATAGAAACTAAATTCCATTCATCGTTCCCTGTAACTTGTCATTGTCGTCAAACAAGAATACTGATATTTTCTTTCCCAAGCATATGTTTAGTGACTTTTCATCTCGTTCTCCAAATAAACTTGTCATCAAAATAAACATATCTACGGTCAAATGGGCGATATGTAAGTCGTGTAATTTTACTTGTATCGAATTTGTTAATTTTTCCATCTTTTATTGATGAATAAATCCAATCAGCATAATTTTTTCCAAGCGAATATTCTGCAGAAAAATCTGATTGTGATTGATTTTCTTCAATCAATTTTCTTAATCTTGTTTCCAGTTCTTCCGAGGTTTGTGTAACTATAAAATCATCACCCATAGTTACTATTCCTGTAACATTCACTGGAAATATTTCACCAACTGAAAAACCTTTTTCATATTCTTCTTGTCCATCTATATTTTTTGGTATAAGGAAATAGTGTGGCTCTGTTGGGGTAAATATTTTGGCTGACTCGAGACTATTGTTTTCCAGCCAATCATACTTATCTTTTCGCTTGCCATAGATATCGATATGCTCGACTGCAGCGAGTTCTCCTGATTTCTTTTTGCCTGTCTTGACTCCGATGAATATCGCCGTTCCCTGCATGATATCGAATACATTTTCATCCTTGGATCCATCTGGAGCGGTTTCTTTTTTCTTCGAGTTGCCATGGAGATCGACGATGTAGATATGATCGAATGTGGTGAGCAGATGCCAACGCATCCCACGGAATGTCGGATTATCGAGATATCCATGATTGGTAATATAGGCAAGTACTCACTCAGTATTCTTCTCTACCATGGACTCTGCAAGACGGAAGAACTTCACATAATCATCCTGGAGCCAGTGCTTGCGTTCGCCGAAGTGCACCCCATCGATATATTTGTAGTCCTCGATCTTGTCCGTGATCCACTTGCCAGTATTGGTCGAGATGCCACTATACGGCGGATTGCCGATGACGACCATGATCGGTTTATTTCTTTTTACTTCATCAGCCCTGATTGCCTCTTCTGTGATACTATGAACAAGTCCAATATTGAATATATTTTGTTGTACTTCTTCATTTGTTTTTGCTTCTTCTAGAGAATTCGTGAGATATATTTGGAATGGTTTTTTGAGATTTGTGATACCAGTTTCTGCAAGAGTGAGTCAGAGCTTCATATGAGCTATTGTATATGATGCCATCATGAGTTCGAATCCATGGAGTCGTGGTAAGAGTCCATTTTCAACATATGAGCCCCACATACCTGCTTGACCACTCATTTTGGAATAGATATAGTGGATGATCTCGTTCAAGAATGTCCCTGTCCCAGTAGCAGGATCAAGTATTTGTACTCTATGTATATTTTTGGTATCCCAGATTTCCTTTCACTTATTATCGATTTTTAGGAGTCTTTTATAGGGTATTTCGCTAGTATCAGCGAGTCATTTTGAGAGATGAAAATGCTTCTTGAGGACATCATCAACTGATCTGACAATGAATCTCACGACAGGAGCCGGTGTATAGAACACTCCGCGTTCCATCCGTAGTGCAGGATCATATTCCTTCAGGAAGTCCTCATAGAAGTGGATCACGGGATCATGTGTTGCTATATCAGCTTTCTGATAGAGTCAGTGCATCATATGGGATATGTTGGTGTTGCCAAATATCTCACACATCTCATCCACGATATGGGCAAGTGAAGACTCGAATCCTGTTCCAGTAACATGATCAAAGAAATCTCTCAGAAGTGGATTCGTCAGCGAGAGAAGATCTCGGGCCTCTTGTCGCGAAAAATTCTCAGGAGTGCTATCGTGATATCTCGCTACAAAGAGTCCATATATAAGTGTTTGAGCATAGATATCAGCAAATTTTTTGTTATCCAGATCATTAATCAATAGACTTGTGAAGATATTTTTGATGCGTTGTAGATTCTCGAATTTGGT
>JAYTJD010000009.1:0-5845 GCA_043731405.1 Candidatus Altimarinota bacterium | reverse complement strand
TGAATTTCGGTATAATTGCATGAGAACATGAACCGAAATGAAGAAAATTTTGATCAAAATACTCAGAAAATTTACAAATCAACTACCCTAGACCCATAACAATTCAAAAAGAAATGACAACTTGAGAAGGATATTGCTGATTATAGAAAAAAAGTCATTCTGGCAGACTTTACTCCACAAGTAATAAAAGATACTACAGAATTTTTGATGGAACAAGTAAATACTATTCAGAAAGAGATATATAATATATAAATCCAAATTGATTCACTCTCTGAAAGTACTGATATGGAACAATATTTGGATAGATTGCCTGAGGTATTAAAAAAACTACACGAACTCTCTAGTAATATGCTTTGTGAAGCGGATATTGATGATATGCGGGATGATGTAAAGAAGCTCATAGATATTGTAGCACACGAACTCGTTCTAAATTACAAAAAAGAGCTCAAAGTAGAGCCCCATGGTACACTGAATAATCTTATTTTTGCCTGGAATAAAACTGGAGCCACCATCGGGACTTGAACCCGAGACCTCTTCATTACCAATGAAGTGCTCTACCACTGAGCTATGGCGGCATATAATCCTGAAAAACTGTGAACTTCTATTCTATATCAGCTCAGACAGTATATGATCAATCACAAAAATTCAAGTTTTTGTTGGTTTTATTCGGTTTTCATGTATTTCGAGGAGTCAATCTGAGATAAGCGTATCGAGTTTTTTTGACCTCTTATCATAGTTCCATCCATCTCTCCTCATCCCGAACATCATCTGTTCTATCTCGGTATCTTCTGGTGTTAGTTTTTCTTCATTGTCTCTTTTTGATCCATAGTACCCGTTGAACGAACTCGAGTTGCTCCACCTCATTCCATTTTCATAGCTTGATGCTGATAGTCCGAATCCTCTCGTCTCCGAGTGATCCCAGTATGCCTGATTGTGCACAGACTCGTATCATGACTTTGCCCAATTAGACAGCTCATAGTGGTGCCATCAGGTGGACTCAAAATAGTCCATAATAGCGAGGAACTCATCCTGCATCTCATCTTCTGTGATTGAGTTTACCCGCCAGTGTTTCGGATACTCCTCATCCTCCAGCATATAGATACTCGTATGAGTGATATACGGGAACCGTTCGTGGAGTTCCACGATCCCAGATAGCGTCTCGCCAGTTTTCACAAAAGGGAGTCCGAGAATGAAGTCGACGTTGAGAGAGATATTCCCTGATGTCAAAAGCAAAGCAGAGCCGATACTGCCCAGTGCACCAAAAATCGTATTTCTATCGCTTCTATGGATTTCTTTGAGACTCGTCTCATTGAGCGTCTGGATGCCGAGTGAGATCCGATTGACCCCGAGTGCGAGTACTCACTCGATATACTCAGGCGTGACATCCTCAGGATTCATCTCCATGGTGATCTCTATAGCTGCCTCTCTATAAAAAGGAAAACACTCCAAAATCTCTAAAATCTCATCGTGAGAGAGAACTGATGGGGTTCAACCGCCGAAGTAGATGGTTTTCTGTCATCCTGAACTTGTTTCAGGATCTTCATCTACGGTATACTCCCGAATCTCCTTCTTCAGATACTCGATATATCTCCGCTTTTTGAACTCATCGAAAATAGGTGTCAGTGCAAACTTGCAATACGGGCATCGCTGTCGACAGAATGGTATATGGATATAGAAGTGCTCCGTCATAGGATATGAGGATAGGGAAAATATCAGAAAATACAAAAGAATAAAAAAGCACCCCAATTTGGGTGCTTTTTTATTATCTCTCTATTACTTTCTCTATTTCTGCGAATATCTCTGCTTCACTCTGACGGGCATCGATTTTGTAGACTTTGTGTCACTTCGACTCCCAGATATCGATGAGTGGTAGAGTGTCGGCGATCGACCAGCTGATACGAGATCTGATAGCATCCTCAGTATCATCAGTCCGTACGACCAGCTTGTTGCCAGTTTTGGGATTGAACTCGCCCTTGTAGCTCACTGGGAATGTCTCACTCGTTATCGGATCTATGCGACGACCACCGAGGCGAGCTACTGCTGTCTCTACATCGAGCGAGAGGTAGATCACAATGAAGTCACCGAATACAGGCTCGAGTGCAGTATTCTGTTCTTGGCTGCGGATCACCCCATCGAGGAGTATGCTTTTGTTTTTATTTTTTTCGATATATGTCTCTGCCATCTTCACAACAGCACTCGTAGGAGCCTTGAGTCCTGCTTCGATACACCGCTTGGTCTCATCTCATTCTGGTGTACCACTTTGAGCAAACTTGCGGAGCTCTGTTCCCATTTCGAATAGTATATAGTCGTCTGATTTTTCGAGGATTTTGCGTGCTTGAGTTCCTTTTCCACTTCACTGGATTCAGATGAGCATAATATGAGACATAGGATGATTGTAGATTGTATAAAAATGACTCTCAATAGGAGAAGATAATAAGCCGGATTCTGTATATCGGTATACATCTATCTAGGACTGCAGTCGCCCACAGCCTCCAGCGGAGTATACTCGCATTGACTGCTCCAAGACATTATCAATTTGAGTACCATTCTCCTTGCATCAAAGAGGGTTTACCACTCCCGATTGCTCGGGATTCATCTGTAGCGACTTCACTTTACACCTGAGCGAACTCAGGCAATCAAGATGGTCACACCAGATGACTTTTCACCTTTCATCCCGACGAGTCGGGACTAGTATTGTCTCTGTGGCACTATCCGTACCCGACATTTTGTATATATTGCCGAGCCAGAGCCGTTAGCTCTTCTCATCTTGGAGAGATGTCCAGACTTTCCTCATCCTGATTGCTCAGAACGCGTATACCTGTCTCCTCCTACGAGAGTCGAGAGCGAGTATAGAGAGAATCTATCAAAAAGCAATATTTGCTAGAGTCTTTCGATATACGACTTTAGGCTAATTTTAAAAACATTAATGAGATTATTGTGAAATCTATTTATATTTTTTCTGGAGTTCTTCGATGAAGGATTTAGGAACGAGTTGAATAGAGAATCCATTTTTCTGTACTCAGGAAATTACCCCTAGATTCGCATCTAATTTTGAAAGAATTTCTTCTCATCGTATTCCCATTATGAGTTTTCATTCCTTGTTTGCGGTAACTCATAAATAGTTTACTCAATCTACCTCTATTTCATCTCATGCTGAACAAAGAGGTCTTGATTGTAATTTCAGGATTTCCTGAATAAAACTCTTGGGCGTTAATGATATTGATAATCCACTTGGTTGTTTTCACTTAATTCTATCTATTTTTCGTTCTATCGCTTTCTTATGAAGATAGGAACAGTCTACTCCCATTACCTTAAGTCATTTTCCACCAGTTACTGTTCCTACATGACAAATTCAATTTATCATAATTTCCTCACCAATACTACATATATATTCTTTTTTTAGTCATTCAATAAAAATTTTGGGGATAAGCTGAATTGCTTGTCATTTTCATAATCAGGTATTTTGTCTAGCAATAATCGGGTTACTATTTCATTTGGAATAGTGATGTAGGATTACTTTTCACTTTATTCATAAAATTGTTGCTTTGTTGCTTACTCCCATATATACAACTCCGTCTATTATTTTTTCTTCGGAAATATCGCAGACTATTTCTTTATTAAGGCTATCAATGAATTTTTTTGGAACAAGATTAATGGAGAATCTATTCTTCTGATTTCATTTTTTTATATCAATATTATTTGTTTCCGCACGCTTTAAAATCATGCTTCATGGTAATCATTGACTAAAGCTTCATGGTACAACTCCAATATACACCACCCCCTCAATTTCTATTTTCTCCCCTACTTCACATTCATATACTACCACTAGTCCCTCTATAAAACTCTCTGGGACAAGTTGTACAGGTCTTCCATTCTTCTGTTTTCCATGAAGAATCTGAATCCCTTGTTTTTTAGCATTACTTAAAATTCTTTGTCCTTTTACTCCCATACTCTCTGAAAGTCCCGTAACTCCTACATACACTACTCCATCAATCTCCACTTCCTCTCCCACTTCATATACAATGCTCGCATTCAGATCGATAATCCCTCGCATATCTCCAGAGAGACTATTGATATTGAGCTCGTTCTGCCCGATAAGGAGTTCATAGAAATTCCCGATTCTTGGGAGTTTTCATTTTCCTGACTTTTTTGGAGTAACTTCGTCGTCATCGGGAGTTTCATCTTCGTCATCCTCTGGATCTAGATCACCTCCATCAGAATTGCGCGGAACACTTGCCCCACCATACCATACACTCGGTGCGATGATGTAACTATTCGGCGATGGAACGAGTTTTCCTTCCGCATCCAGAATCTGGTAAGGTCTCTTGAGTTCGGTATCTCGCATGATGCGTCCATTGCCTTGGAGAATCTTGGCAGGGGAGAGTGAGGGAGTGAACCAGATGGCACACGCGAGTGGCGGGTAGTCGAATCACTCAGAAACCTTGGTCACTGTCACGATGACATCGAGTTCACCATTGTCCATGAGTTCAGTAGCTCTACTTGAGGATATATCTCCAGCTCCACTCGTCACGCGAGTAGCTCGGATTCCTCGATCGTTCATTAGTGCGACAATCTGTCTCGCGTGTTCGATGGTGCTCGTGAAGGCGACTGCAGGAAGGCTCCTGTGTTCCTGTTTCTTCTCGATATATGCATCGATTATCTTTTCTCGGATAGATTTTCCGTTTTCATCGACGAAGTTATCCCCCTCGGCGAGACTATCTATATCTGCTGCTTTCCAGCTCGCGAGCTCTGCATTTCTCGTGTATGCTGCACCCATATCTACATATTGTGGTAGGAGTATGGCTCATGTTCGGACTGCCTCTTCTACGGTCGCATAGGTGATGTATTCTCCGTATTCGGTGACGCTTTTTCCAAGGAGGTCAGGAGTAGCGGTGAATTTGTAATGGTACCTCGTTGTCGATTTCTTATCATCCACGATACCGAGAATAGTTTCTGCTTCGAGTTCTGTGATCTCTTTGGACATTTCGTCCGCATCCTCGGGTATTTCATCTCCATCATCCTCGGTCAATGTTCCCGTTGCCTTTTTAGTCTTCTTTCCGAGACCACGATGTGCCTCATCTTCGATGATGATATCGAAATGTGATCGCATAAATTCTCCCATTTCTGGACTCTTTTTGGCGAGAGCTGTGAGAGCCTGATACGTCATAATACACTGAATACGTCCAGTAGACCAGTCAGTATTTGGGTCTGTGAGGATTGCCAGCATCTTATCTGTACTATTATTTCCAGATTCATCTTCGAGGAGTTTGATTTCGTGATCTTTGAATCCGACCGATTTGAAATCTCGAATAGTCGACGGATAGAGGTCTACGCGAGGTACGAGGGTGAGTCCATTTTTTTGCAATGCCATGAGTATATTGGCAAATACTCGAGTTTTCCCAGTTCCTGTTGGGAGCTTGATGGTTCCTGATTTTTCACCCTTTATGAGACTTTCCTTTAATTCTCGGTATGTTTTTTGCTGGAGCTCGCGAGATCATATCGAATTTGCGAGGATCTCTAATTGTTCCAGAATTGGTGCCATATTCTCAATGGACTGAACCTTGATCTGATTCGTTGCTTGAGCTTCATGACTTTTTGCTTTATCAAGAGCTACTTGCGTGGGCTCTCTACTATTGATAGGGGAGGGGATTATTCTTTCTTTCATAGACGAACTATTATTAATACTTTTTATGATGAATAATACCATATTTCTCAAACAAAAGCAATATTTGCTCATCTCAAGTCCTCTCGTGAATATCGTGTGATCACTGGGATGAAAAAATTGATTTTTCTCTTTTCGTCTCTATACTGACTTCAAGTTTTACTTTTTCTCCATATACCTATG
>JAYTJD010000008.1:0-2393 GCA_043731405.1 Candidatus Altimarinota bacterium | reverse complement strand
GTTTGCTATGGAATGTGTCGACGAGATGCGAGAGCAACTTGCGATCAAGTATATCGAGACCGTGAGCATCCACACCGAAGCTGTCGAATATCGCCTCGCATTCAGATTTGGATTCTATTGATTTCCCGACTGTTGCATAGTCTCTGAGGATCTTCGCATACCGATTGGCGATACGAGGAGTACCACGAGATCTCAGTGCAATTGCCATGACGGCGTCAGGACTGATCTGAGTAAAACCGAGAATTGAGAATGATCGCTTCACGATCTTCGCGAGATCTGCAGGTGCATAAAAGTCGAGCTTCATCACATTGCCGAACCGATCACGAAGAGGATTGGACAGACTCGATAACTTGGTAGTTGCACCGATGAGGGTGAATCTCGGGATATCCATGCGGACACTCGTCGAACCTGTTCCAGAGCCAATCATGATATCGATCGTATAGTCCTCCATCGCCGAGTAGAGGATCTCCTCGATCTGTGGTCGGAGCCTGTGTATCTCATCGATAAATAGTATCTCCCCCTCAGTGAGACTCGTTAGGAGTGACACGATATCTGATTGTTTCTCGATCGCAGGACCACTCGTCGACTTGATAGCAGATCACATCTCATGAGCGATGATCGTCGAGATAGTCGTCTTCCCGAGACCAGGAGGTCCATAGAAGAGTATGTGTTCGAGGGTTTGTTTTCGGATTCGAGCTGATTCTATAGCGACAGTCAGATGTTGCTTCATCTGCGTCTGTCCGACATATTCTGATAGTCGTTGTGGTCTGAGAGATATCTCAGAGATGATATCCTCTTCGCGTGACTCGGGCTTCACTACGCGATTGATATCAGGAGATTTGGACGATTGGATGGACATATGATGATGATTATATACAAAAAAGTGGAACAGGCAAAAGGAAAATAAGAGCAAAAATATACAAAAGTCAAAATATATATTTGATTAAATATATATTATCAGTATAATGTAATTATTATAAGATCTGAATCGTGAATCAATCTATAGATAGATCAGAATATACACCTGAAAATAAAATATTTCTAGAAGAGATTTTTTGACATGAGAAGTGTGCTCATTTTGCATCAGCAGATAAAGAACAAATAACAGATGCCTATGTTCTAACACAAAAGGCTCACAAGAAGGACAAACGGAAGGATGGGACTCCCTATATGAACCATATAGATGGAGTGATACGCAAGTATCTCGAGATCACAAAAAAAGATAGCATCTCTCCTGCTGATCTCTGCATTGCGATTCTCCATGATGCGATCGAGGATCATCCTGAGTTTTCCGAGCAAGTATTTGAGACATTCTGAGAGACAATATACGGGAGAGTTCTATGAATCACGAAGCCGAGTATAGGAGTTCTTAATGAAACATTCTCACTGCTTACCAGGAGTACCCTGAACTATAGAGATAATTTATGAGCATCGTTGGTTCCATATTTTATTGGGAAACTCACAACAAGCTGACAAGCCATCAGAACGCATCATCAACTCCATCTCAAGCTCGTTTGACTCTGGAGACAACAACATCTCTTCGAGGAAAAATCCCTCAAAAACTATAGATTTCTCTGGATGATCGCCGATCTCTCTGAGGATGATTTTGAGATCAAGTGTGCTGATAGGATCGATAACCTCAACAACCTTGTTGCTGTGGATATGAACTATGTCAGAAGTAATCTCGAGTCTACTGAAGTATATATCTTGAAGGCAAGAGCACTCTGACGAGAGGATCTCGCACTACTACTCGAACAAGGTATGCGAAATTTGACACAAAGAAAGAAAGAGATTGAGTCATCTATTTAAGTATAATTTTCTCTCGTTTCACTGCTTGTATCAGACCGAAGCTCTCATTCGCATTCGCGAGTATCTGCTCAGTATATATCTTGAGTTCTGCATTGGCAATCGGTCTCGTTGTCGTGATGACGATCGTACGGTCTGAGAGCTTCACACTCTTGATATATTTGCAGAGATCGAGCCGATCCATATTGATGAGTGTCTTCTGTACAGCATTCCAGGCGAGAGCCGTCTCCATATCCCGAGACTTATCATAGTAGTCGGGATTTTTTTCACGCTCTGCGAGATTGAGAGGAACGAATGACATATTATTTCTTGGGTACTATCTTGATAATCTCGCGACCGACGGTCTGATTCTCACGACGATAGAGGAGTGACCCCTTCATTGTGTTGAGTTTCATCTCCCATGGGAGCAATGATACGACTTCGAATCCGTGTTTGTCTATGATATCGTATATCTCGATGAAGTAAGAATAGGTGCCATTCAAATTCCAGAATGGGAAGGTCATCACGATACTATTGCAGAATTTCGCTCGAGAGAGTCCAGCGAAGAACTCATCATACATTCGTCCGAGTTTGCGTCGTTCTTCTTT
>JAYTJD010000007.1:0-5990 GCA_043731405.1 Candidatus Altimarinota bacterium | reverse complement strand
AAGATCATGGAACTCGTAGAGGCCCTCACGATCGTCGAGCTCGCTGATCTCGTATCTGCTATGGAGACGAAGTTCGGAGTGTCTGCTGCTGCTCCTGTGGCCGCTGCAGGTGCTGCTGTCGCTGCTGGTGACGATGAGAAGACGGCATTCGATGTTGTCTTGACATCTGCTGGTGCTGCGAAGATCGCAGTGATCAAGGTAATCCGTGAGATCACTGGTCTCGGACTCGCTGAGGCAAAGGGACTCGCTGACAACGGTGGAAACATCAAGACAGGTGTCAAGAAAGATGAGGCTGAGAAGATCAAGACTCAACTCACTGAGGCTGGTGCTACTGTCGAGATCAAGTAATTGACTCTCGCGTACAAAAAAAGAACTCCAAAAGGGGTTTTTTTTGGGTTTCAAAAAACAAGCCACCGACTCCGAAGAGTGGTGGCGAGCGAGGGGTGGATATTATGTTGCTAGTGTGAAACTAACTTCAAGAAAAAGTGGTGCATGATTGTGACCTTTTTTCCATTTATGGATAGCATCTTGATGTATATCAAGAATTGCCTTTGGAATATTGCACCCCTCAGGCAGTTCTATCTTTCCATCTAAAAGTACAGCACTTCCACGTTTCATTGTTGGAAATATTTCTTCAGTTGCTAACTGAGGAAATGCACGGCTAAAAGCTATTGTTTGTTTCTCCCTAGCTATACCAGCCGCAGATTGATCGAAGACCAGTCTATAGTTCACATCCACAGTATTCTCCATCCCCCATTCGTCTCACTCCGAACAGGGAAAATCAATAAAAAAGGGAGTTGAGCCCCAGAGATTTCCCGTACGATAGTACGACGAACGAGATTATTTTAGTGAATATATATATATAGTCAAGTATATTTTTGACTATTTGTCGATTTCTGTTCATTTTTGCATATAATCAACTCATACTCTAACTCTCTCCTATGTGATATACGATCCTCGAAGAAAATAGTCGTACCGTACTCGTACGCATGCCCAAGAGCTACATCGCCAAGCTCGATAGCCTCTCATCTCACTCTCGTAAGCGATCTACGCCTGATGACCAGATGACTCCACAGGAACTTGCCCAGTATCATATTGCACAGAAGGACCTGGCTGATGGGGTGAATATTGTAACTTGGGAAGAAATCCAAAAGAAATATGCATAAATCTTACTCTATCAAAACTCATAAACGAGTCGATAAATTTTTTGCTGCCCATCCGGATATCGCGAGAAAAGCAATTTCTATTTTCAATGAACTTGCCAAGAATCCGTTTGATTCAAGTACCAATTTTGATATCGCGAAATATCAGGGCCGTCTTCCAAATAACTATCGCCTCAGGATATGATGATTTCGGATCCTTTATGAGATCAATGAGGAAGAAATCTACATATACCTCTACGACGCTGGATCTCGATGAAAGATCTACAAATAATTCGCAATATTAACTATAATTCACCATCCTTCCTATGTCTCCTATCCTCGTCTCCACTATCCGCCAGAAGTATCTCGACTTTTTCAAAAGTAAGTGACATGCAATCATCCCATCGGCTCCACTCGTACCTGAGAACGACCCATCCGTACTATTCAACACGGCGGGTATGCAGCCACTCATCCCGTACCTCCTTGGAGAGCCACATCCATCAGGGAAGCGTCTTGCTGATGTACAAAAGTGTGTACGAACGGGAGATATCGACGATGTTGGTGATAACACGCATCTGACATTTTTCGAGATGCTCGGGAACTGGTCTCTTGGAGACTATTTCAAGCAGGAGTCTATCGAGATGAGTTGGGAATTCCTCACTGATGCCAAGTGGCTAGCACTCGATCCTGCTATGATCTCAGTGACAGTGTTCGAGTGAGATGCCAATGCTCCTCGTGACGAAGAATCTGCAACAATCTGGAAAAATGTATGAATGCCAACAGATCGTATCGCATATCTCCCAGCGGAGGATAACTGGTGGGCAGCGGGCCCGACGGGTCCATGTGGTCCTGATACGGAGATATTCTACTGGATGGGTACGGGTCTGCCACCGGCTGGATCCAATGTTGGCAATGATCCAGCGAGTTGGATGGAGATCTGGAACAATGTATTCATGCAGTACAATCGAGTTGATGCGAATACTCTCGAGTCACTCCCAGCACAGTGTGTAGATACTGGTATGGGTCTAGAGAGATGTGCTGTCACACTCAACCAGTATGCGAGTGTCTACGAGACAGATTCGTTCGCTCCCGTTTTGCAAAAAATACGAGAAATCGTCGGAGAAACCAACTATATCGAAAGGTCGGCTCGTATCATCGCTGATCATCTGCGTACCGCGACACATATGATTGCAGATGGTGTCACTCCGAAGAATGTGGATCAAGGATATATCCTTCGCCGACTCATCCGTAGAGCTATCCGAGAGGCATACAAGATGGGGTATGAGCTCCCATTTACCACGATCATCGCAGATATATATATCGAGCAATTCTCAGGAATATATGATTCTGTCAAAAATAATGCGGATAAGATCCGAACTGAGCTTGCCACCGAAGAAGGGAAGTTCTCAAAAACTCTCAAGGATGGTGTGAGAGAATTCGAGAAGATCGTGAATTTTATTAGACTAGAACAAGGAGATATAGATCAAATAAATGCCAGTAGTCAATCATATGATTTAGACAAACGGTGAACTTCAAGAATTGAGCAACTACTTATACAAAGAGGGGGTATAGATGCAAATAATCAACATATAAGGGAGATCAATATATCAAGATTGAGCGATTATGTATTAGTTCATGATAACTGATTAGTACAGGATCAAGATTGAAAGTTATTTATTAACTGAAAGAAGGCCTTTACTCTATTCGATACCTACGGATTCCCACTCGAGATGACAATCGAGCTCGCGAAAGAGAACGAACTCACGGTCGATGTAGAAGGATTCAAGCTTGCGTTCGAGAAACACCAAGAGCTCTCTCGTACTGCCTCAGCTGGTAAGTTCGTCGGAGGGCTCGGAGATAATTCTGCTGAGACAACCGCTCTCCACTCTGCGTGTCACCTGATGCTCGCTGCACTGCGGGAGGTACTCGGGACGCATGTATCACAGGCAGGATCCAATATCACAGCGGAGCGACTTCGGTTCGACTTCACCCACTCTGAGAAGATGACCCCAGAGCAGATACAACAAGTAGAGGAATATGTGAATAGAGCAATTGAGTCTGGACTCGTGGTGACGATCTCGAATATGGACAAAAAAATCGCCCAAGAGACAGGAGTCTCAGGATCGTTCTGGGAAAAATATCCAGATATTGTGAAGGTATACTCTATGGTGGGAGCGGATGCAGTAGTATACTCTATGGAGCTCTGCGGATGACCTCATGTCGAGAATTCTCAAGATATGGGTAGGTTCCGCATCGTGAAAGAGGAATCGAGTAGTTCAGGAGTGAGGAGAATTAAGGCAGTGTTGGAGAAGTAGATATTTTTTAATTTTATTTCCTATTATGGAAGCAAAAGAAGCTCAGTTGAATTTAGTTCTTTCAAATAGTGAAGTATACAGTATTCCAAAATATCAACGACCATATTCTTGGAGTGAAGAGAATGCACAAGAACTTATAGATGATCTTTTCAGTACCTTCTTAAACAATGAAGAGGAATACTTTATAGGTTCTGTTATTCTTATCAAAAATGCAGGTGTTTCCGAAGTGGTAGATGGACAACAGAGATTAACAACAATAACATTACTTTTTGCTAAGTTGAGAGATCTTATAGGGAAAATCGAGGCAAAAAATGAAATCCAAAATAGAATACTTCCACTTGATGCCTTTACTTGAAAACCAGCATCACCTCGATTACTTGTTAGGGAACAAGATCAAGATTTTTTTAAAAAATATATTTTGTTAGGTGATATTCTCGATAGTTCAGAAGAACTATCAGAAACTCAACTTAAATTTATAAATAATTCTTGAATATTTTGAAGTTTTCTTTCAGATAAATCTCAAGAGCAACTTCTTGGGTTTACTAAATTTTTACTCGAAAAAGTATTTATTGTCCTAGTAAAAACAAATGATTTTGCATCCGCTTTTCGATTATTTAATGTACTGAATGCTCGTTGAATGAGTTTATCTAATGCCGATCTGATAAAAAATATGCTCTTTGAGAAATCCAATCAAGATCAAATTACTCAAGATGAGATTGAAAAAAGTTGGAATAAGCTCGAAGAGCTCATAAAAATTGAAAACCTTGATCAATTTTTTAGTCATCATAGAACTTCTTTAATCTGAGAGAAACAGTTACAAGGACTTAATAAGGAATATGAATTATATTTCAAAAAGACTAATGTGCCTGTTTCAGATTTTCTAAAAAATTTGATAAAATCAGCAGAAAATTATTCAAAAATTCGTGATAGAAAGTTTGATAATATAGAGCTCAAAAAACTTTTTACAGCATTAAGTTTTGTAAGTTATGATGAATGGATACCGGCCATTTTAGCATTTATGAATAATACTCCAGATTGAGTAGATGCTTTAGAGTTTGTACATATTTTAGAAAAAATAACATATCAAAGTTGGATCAGAAGACTTTGAAAAACAGAACGGAATCGAGTATATTATAGGGCTATTACTCTTATAAATGAATGAACTACTCGTGATATCTTATTTCAAAAAATTACTGAATTTTCAAAAAATACTGATTATATTCAATCTCTCCGAGGTGATGTATACGGAACACCATTTGCTCGGGCAGTATTACTAAGAATAGAACAAGAAATGTCTGATAATTCTGTCAGTAAAGATTTCCATGGTATTATTTCAGTTGAACATATTTTACCACAGAAGATGCAAGATGAGTACTGGTTATCAAGATTTACAAGTGAACAACATATTGAGTCTCTTCATAAAATTTGAAATTTGACACTTTTAAGTGGCAAGAAAAATTCTTCTGCGAGTAATTACGACTTTGAACGAAAACAAGCAGCATATAAAAAATGATCTACTTCGGCTTTTGATCTTACAAAAGAGATTGCAAATATGCAAGAATGGAATATTGATAGTTTTATACAAAGACAACAAAAGCTTCTTGATATGGCTGAGAAAATTTGGACTGTATAAAATGAATATTTTACCCCTCCCACATTCCCACTGGCGTCACTACAAGTCTACTGGATGAGATAATCATACCTATGAAGTGATCGGTATTTCTCGTCACTCAGAGACTGAGGAAGATATGGTGATATATCGTCCACTCTATGAGGTGCAAGTGGAGAATTGGGCGTATGGATATGAGTTCGTCACCCGACCGCTCGCTATGTGGTATGATATCGTCGAGTATCACTGACAACAGATCCAGAGATTCACGCCGATTAACTAACACTATTATGACCAATTCTCTCTCTCGTATCCCATCAGTCAAAACCGAAAAATCCAAATGTATCATCATGCTCCATGGGGTCGGGTCTAATGAGGCCGATCTATTTGCTCTTGCAGATAACTTTCCAAAAGATACGCTTATATTTTCCCTGAGATGACCGTTTGACCTCGGAGGTGGCAGATATGCTTGGTTTCCGGTAGATTTTGCTACTGGGGCACCCGTGTATCGCAGTACTGATGTCGAGCGAGGCTATGAGAGTATCACGACATATATCACACAGGTGACAGAGCAATATGATATCAGCCCAGGGCAGATATATCTGATAGGATTCAGCCAGGGGGCGATCATGTCCTACTATACACTCTGGAGATCACCTGAACTCATCGGTGGGATCATAGCACTCTCTGGTCGTCTCCTCTCTGAGATCGATGTGTCAGGTATAGATAAGACGCAATATAGTACAAAAAGAGTCTTCATCGGACACGGAACAGAGGATCGAGTGATACCTGTTGGTGCGAGTGAGCTAACGAGCAAGTTCGTCAGAGATATCGGACTCGATCCTACTGTGGTGTGTTATCCAATAGGTCATACTATCTCGCGAGATGAGATCAAGGATATAGTAGATTGGCTCGACTGACCTG
>JAYTJD010000006.1:0-2407 GCA_043731405.1 Candidatus Altimarinota bacterium | reverse complement strand
GAATTAATTCTTATATTAACCTATGGTGACCAAATTGGGGAATATTTTTGGGTACTGGCCACTGATACATTCGTAGTATTAATAGAGATATGATTTCTTAGACAATTTCGAAAACGAATGATGGATTTAGAAATGGATTACAATATCATCGTAGAGGGGAAGATATTTTTTGTGAATCAATCAGGACTTCTATCTACAATTCAGACAATCGATTGAAACAAGATCAAAACAGTTCAATCTATATTTCCATCGAAGATTGCGAGTTTTTTTAATTATGGAACCATCAATATCCTTACAGAGGGAGATGCGACTAATATTGGAACGATGAGTATGTACTATGTGACTGATCCAGATAGGATAGTTACCTATATTCAGACCCTTATTGATGCAAGAATAAATCGGGTAGTACCTGTGATTGATGAGAATCTGCCTGATTCACAAAAACCTGCACCCATACTAATGGTGCCAGCGACACAAAAAGATGGGAGCAGTAGGCATACCGTTGATACAAGAGAACAAGTACGTGATATACTAAGATAACCAATCTACAATACCCATCCTCCATTTTCATATACCCTCTGTTCTCCGATATAGACTCATTCTGTCGCGATGAATACATCAATATGAAATCTCTGAATCATATTTTTCGGGAGCTTTTTACCATAGATACCATGTTTCTTACCAAGAGAGAGATGGACTCCTATTTTTCTCTCATAGAAGTTGATATCTGACAGGGGGGTTGTAGTCGTGATTGCCCTATTGAGCCCCATACCGAGCTCGCGTACCATCACCTCTCACTCATATTGGACGATCCAGTTATACAGCTTCGCAAAAGGAGCAGGGAAGTCCTCACTCGGGAGAACTCGTCAATTCTCGATCACGAGTTCAAACGGAGTACAATGATCCACAGAGAAGTCCTCTCTCGGATACGATTCGATGAGACATCGACCATTCAGAGAGTCGAGTTCGACGGATTCAGTGAATACCTCACCCAGTGGGAATGTTCCTCACTTGTTCGCTATCCCAGTATAGTCTCCTGTGTTACCGCGAATATTCTCAAGAGTTCAAAATGTGAGGAATTCTCCGTTCACAGATTGTATTCTCGTATTTCCTAGTACTTGATTGTTCGCTTCGATCAGTCCGCGGATAACTCGCTCCTGTCTCACATACTCATCTGTCTGATACGAGAGGGAAGTCGTGAATGTGATGAACTCACTTTCAGGAATATAGGCAAGATGATTGAACTCGACTACATGGATACCGATGTTGAATAACTCAAGTCTGATACGGAAGGTCGAAAGTCGGAAGTTCGTTGACTGTGCGAGGATGACGATAGATCAGGCGGGGAGTGATATGAGTGCATTTTTGATATCCTCGATTTGTGGATCTATTTTTACCTCATCGATCTCTGTTTTCATCACGATGTGATGATCGAGACCAACTCGCTTGTTCTCATCGATATTATGGGCTGTGATGATACGATTCTGCTCATTCAGATGCGGATTATCAGGATTGATCAATCCACCACGATAGAGTGGCTGTGGGGGATTTTTGAACTCACGAATACATATCTGTTGTCTTCAGACATCCGAAAGCTCAGGATCTTGAATCTGTTCCTGTTTTATCTTCTCTAGCACCGATATCCACGCATCAGATAGGATCCGAGCCAATGGCGACTCAGTATCATAGAGCAGATAGATGGACTGATCCTTGTATTCCATATTCTTCGTGAGGATATCGTGGCAGGATTGTTCGAGGTTGGTTATATTTGTCATATGATGAGTGTACTCGAGAGGTTTTAAAAGGCAAGAATATATAATGAGAATTATTCTCACTTTTGATTCTCAGGGTTTCTGTCATTTCAAGTGATCTCTAGGGGCACGAAGTCAAGAAATCCTGCTCTTTCATACTTATAGAACCATAATCTCAAATAGATATCATAAGTAATCCAATACCACAAACAAGATATCAAAAATTCGCTCATAGCGAGGTTTTTAGGAGTTTTATGTGTATTGTATCGTCACAACTAGAATACTATCTGTTCATTTTTCATTTTGCTTCTTTCTTTTTGTTAATTTTGATAGTCGAGCGGAATGAACGGAGAAAGTTTACTTTCTCAAGTGAGTGAGCGATGACTTCCAGTATGGTATTCTGTCGATGAAGTTTTAGTAAAAATTACAACCGTTTCTGAATATTGTAATTTTAGAAAACGAATCGGAAACAGATTACAAAATGAACAAACCGAAAAGAAGAACTTTTGTTACTTTTGGTTACAAAAATTCAATAAGAAGAAACTCTTGCTTTCTGTATAAAAACAATATAATCACTTCACATAAGTTACATTATGTGAAGTAATAGAGCAATACTAATTGAAACCTGTAGGTACATTTCTATGGAGTATTCCCTT
>JAYTJD010000005.1:0-2415 GCA_043731405.1 Candidatus Altimarinota bacterium | reverse complement strand
TGTATCCGATACGGAATGCGATAGGACTAACTTTGTGTCACATAGGGTGAGAAGTTTATATTTGAATAAGAGAATTATGCAGAGAGAGTGAGATCGACATGACTGGTTCGCTTGAGGATACGATGTGCTCGTCCTCGTGAGATCGGGTTGATACGTCGGTGAACGAGACCTTGAGTCACACAGATCGAGGCGATCTTGAGTCCTTCGGCATTCTGATTATCATTGTGTTCTGCATTGTGTACAGCACTCTTGATAACATCATGGATGATGATAGCACCTTTTTTTGGCATAAATCGGAGCGTATCGAGTGCCTCCTTCGCTGTCATATTGCGAACGATGTAGGCAATGACATTGAGTTTTTTTGGAGAGATACGGATATTTCGTACAGAAGCTTTCATAAAAAGAAGTTTAATAGGTGTGTAGTGTAGTAGTTTTGTATATCAAACTATTTGTTACCAGAATGAGCCGTGAATCTACGAGTAAATGAGAATTCTCCGAGCTTGTGCCCAACCATATCTTCTGTGACGAAGACTGGAACATGAGTTTTTCCGTTGTGTACACCGAATGTGTGCCCAACGAACTCTGGTGCAACAGTACATGCACGAGACCAAGTCTTGATAATAGACTTACGACCAGTTGCATTGAGTGCTTCGACTTTTTTCATAACACGAAGATCGATGTATGGTCACTTTTTTAGACTACGAGTCATAGGGAGAGAAATTAATTTTTAGATTTGAGGTTGTGGGTGATTAGCCCTGAAGTTTTCCAGCACGAGTGCGGAGGATCCAACGATCAGTAGTTTTTCGGCTGCGAGTTTTGACACCGCGAGCGAGACGGCCCCATGGAGTCTTTGGACCCTTTCGTTGTCCGACTGATTGATGTCCTTCACCACCTCCGTGTGGATGGTCGACAGGATTCATAGATGATCCGAGAACGGTAGGACGCTTACCCATCCAACGACTACGACCCGCCTTACCGATAGTGACCTGATCCCAATCAGCGTTTGAAACTGTACCAATAGTAGCTGAACACTTCTTGTGGACGAGACGAATCTCACCAGATGACATCTTGAGTTGTGTGTACTCACCTTCCTGAGAGAGGACGAGGGCACATGCACCAGCAGAGCGAACTGCGATAGCTCCTTGTCCGACGATCATCTCTACATTGTGGACCATGAGTCCTGTAGGAACGAATCCGATCTCCATACGATTTCCTGGAATTGGCTTCGCAGTATTCGATGTGATGATCTGATCACCAACTGTAGTAGTCATATGAGCGAGGACATATCGTCTCTCACCATCAGCGTAACATACAAGAGCGATGAATCCTGTTCGATATGGATCGTACTCAACTGTCTCGACGGTTGCTGGGATATCAAACTTATTGAGTTTGAAATCGATCTGACGATAGAGTTTTTTGTGTCCAGAACCCTGATGGCGAACTGAGATACGACCAGCACTGTTGCGTCCTGCATGTCTCTGGATAGAGGCCGTGAGTGCCTTGTGTGGTGTACTCGTTGTGAGCTCCTCATAGGTGAGGCCTGTCATGAATCGACGAGAGGGGGTATATGGTTTGTACTTCTTGATTGGCATGGGAGGAGAGGATAAGTTTTTAGTTTTGACGGCTGAGATGAGAGATCAAGTTAGTTAATAACTTCAAAGTTCTCGATTCTGTTTCCAGGTTTCATAGTGATCATTGCTTTTTTCTCAACTCACTTTTTCTTTTGTACTCCAGTTTTTGTATTGTGGAATTTTTCTCGAGTGTAGTTGATGTTTACTTTAGCGACTTCTTTGCCGTAGAGCTTGCGGATAGCAGCCTTGATATCGATCTTTGTTGCTGCCATATCTACCATAGCGGTATAGACTCATTTGAGCTCTCCATCAGTACTCTTATTAGTAACGATGAATTTTTTGATGACGGAATAGAGGGAATTCATAGAGGGAAAATTTAGATTTTAGATCTTCGGGTAGAGATTATTTTGAGAAATGAGTGTACATATGCTTGAGAGATGCCTCTGTGAATATCACATCTGAGTATTTGAGGAGATCATGTGGGTTGAGGTACTCAACATTCACGATTCGTGACTCTGGGATATTCATCGCTCCATTGACTGCTGTCTTCTCTTCACGAGTGATAGCGAAGAGTGGCTTGCGAGCAGTGATAGTCTCGAGGTATGCAGTCATTGATTTGGTTTTTTCTCCGAATCCAGCGAATCCTGCTACTACCTTGATCTGCTCAGCAGAGGCCTTGGTCGAGAGGAGTGAGACGAGGGCGAGACGACGCTCCTGCTTGTTCATGCAGAGAGTGTAGTTGCGATCGTTGCGAGGGCCGAATACGACACCTCCACCGCGACGCATAGGAGACCGACGATCACCCATACGAGCGTTACCAGTTCCTTTTTGTTTGAACATCTTG
>JAYTJD010000004.1:0-6107 GCA_043731405.1 Candidatus Altimarinota bacterium | reverse complement strand
GGACACTCAATATGGCGGTACTGATAGCTGTGGGTATCAGTGCGGCGTATGGATTTAGTCTCGTATTGACGCTGACTGGCAGTAGTGACTCATATTATGAGGCCGCGGCGATGCTGATCACATTCGTATTGTTCGGACACTGGATGGAGATGCGATCCCGTCGGGGGACGACTGATGCTCTGCAGGCACTATTCGATCTGGTGCCACCTCAGGCGAGGATACTCAGAGATGGGATAGAAACACTGGTCTCGACTGCAGAAATACAGCTGGGTGACATCGTCATACTCAAGCCAGGAGACAAGGTGGCGGTGGATGGTGAGGTCACCCTCGGAGAGACCGCGATCGATGAGTCGCTCCTGACCGGAGAGTCGATCCCTACAGTCAAAAAAATAGGAGATCCAGTGATAGGCGGATCGATCAATACGGTAGGATCTATACGCTATAGAGCTACCAAAATCGGTACAGATACAGCACTCGCTCAGATCGTGCGTATGGTGGAGGAGGCTCAGAACTCTCGAGCACCCGGGCAACGTCTCGCTGACCAGTTCGCCAGATACCTCGTCATCGGAGCAGTCGGATCTGGACTCCTCGTATTTGTCATCTGGTATTGGATAGTCGGAGCACCACTCTTGCTCGCACTTTCTTTTGCCATATCGACCGTAGTGATCGCCTGTCCTGATGCACTCGGGCTCGCCACACCGACGGCTGTGGCCGTAGCAACTGGTCTCGGAGCCAGATACAATATCCTTATCAAGGACGCCACTACACTCGAGAGCCTCTCACGGATCCAGGCGATCGTCCTGGACAAGACTGGTACTCTCACCGAGTGAAAACCCAAAATCACGGAAATCGCCACGATAGCTGGGGGCGATAACGATGAGGCACTCCGTCTCGTCGGTGCCGCCGAGGCCAAGTCATCCCATCCCCTCTCTGGTGCCGTCCTCGATGAGTTGGCCAGACGCGGACTCACTCTCCCTGTATCGGTAGATGCATTCGAGAATCTCTCGGGTCTCGGAGTCAGGGTGACCGTAGATGGTAAAAAGGTACTCGTCGGCACCTCCCGACTCATGAAAGAGAATAATATCATCCTCGGGGAGCTAGAGTCTACCATCGATACCTATCTCAGACGAGGAGATACACTCATGATACTCGCGGTCGATGGGAGTATCCAGGCAGTGATCGGGGCTCAGGATCCGATCAAGACTCATGCCATCGAGGCGATCGAGCGACTCCGAGCATCGGGTATCGAGATCGCTATGATCACGGGTGATAATAGGATGACGGCTGATATCGTGGCGAAACAACTTGGGATAGAGCGGGTGTTCGCTGAGGTACTCCCCGCAGACAAGGCCAACTATGTGAAGCAACTCCAGCGAGAGGGCAAGTTCACCGCTATGGTCTGAGATGGTATCAACGATGCCCCTGCACTCGCTGTCGCTGATGTGGGTATCGCGATCGGTGCTGGCACCGATGTGGCCATAGAGACCGCGAGGGTCGTACTCATGCGATCTGATCCTCTCGATATCCCTCGGGCCATTATACTGAGTCAGGCCACCGTACGCAAAATGAAACAAAATCTGTTCTGGGCAAGTATCTACAACATCCTCGCCATACCGATCGCTGGTGGGATCCTCTATCCTGGCTGGGGTATCATGCTCCGTCCAGAATTCGCCGCACTCCTGATGAGCATCTCCTCTATCATCGTCGCGACCAACGCCATACTCCTCAAGCGGATCGAGCCGAAGCTGAGAGAGTAGCGTAGCAAAATACTATCCTATAACCCTCTCGTATATGCCTACTTCACCCTCTGACTCGTCTCCCGAGACACCCACAGAGCTCCCTCCATCTCGTGGTCTGTATGGATTTTGGATTTTTTTGGGAGGTATTATTATTTTTGTACTGATATATCTAGCGGTGTTCTACCGATGGTACGGATGATATGGTCAGATGGGGATGTGGGATATGCCATATGGCCCGATGGGTACTATGATGGGCTGACGATATAGGGATACCACTCGACCTCTCATACCAGGGAGTACCTCCACCAAGACGCTGAACTCGACCATCCTCACCGAGGACGACTCAGTGAGAGATGAAAAACCCACCGAGATCGTCAGCCTCAAAAATGGAGACACCTATGATCTCACCATCGGCAAAGTTCGCAAGACGATCAATGGGAGCAAACAGATCATGCTCGCCTACAATGGGAGTATACCCTGACCGACGATCCGGGTCGCGAAGGGATCTGAGATCACACTCCGAGTACGCAACAGTGTCACCGGTCTCGAGACCACGATCCACCCACACGGAGTGAGACTCGAGAATCAGTTCGATGGTGTCCCCTGAGATCAGGGGGGATTCCAGGATCCGATCCGGATCTGAGACACCTATGATCAGCGAATCAAATTCCCAGATGTCGGGATATTCTGGTATCACTCTCATATGCGAGATGACTTCGAGCAGGAGCTCGGTGAGTATGGGACATTTCTCGTGTATGATCCCCTCGAACAGCCGACCTATGATAGCGAGTCCGTCCTCGTCCTCGATGATATATTGATAACCAATGGGCGGGTAACAGACTTCCCGACGGATGTCGTGGATCATGCGATGATGGGCCGATTCGGGAATATATTCCTCGTCAATGGCCAGACCAACTACACCCTCACTATGAACGCGTGAGCAGTACGACGACTCTATATTCTCAATAGTGCCAACGCTCGACCCTATCGACTGAGTATCCCATGAGTCCAGATGAAGCTCGTTGGAGGTGACATCGGCTACTACCAGCAAGAGACTATAATCGAATCACTCATCATCGCTCCAGCCGAGCGATATATCGTCGATATCTCTGCGAGCAAGTCTGGGCATTATACCCTGACACATCTCGGTGGATATGACCCTGTCGCACTCGCGACTATCGATGTCCTCACGAGCTCGGGATCATCGATCCACAGTGGAGACTTCGCCACACTCCATACGCATGATATCCTCGGTACTCTCTCTGGCAGTATCGCAGCGTCCTATAGCAAAATCCCAGACAAGAGCCTCACGATCAGTATGACGATGAACGGGATGGGTGGGATGATGGGATGAATGGGAAATATGGGCATGGGAATGGGAGGCATTATGGGCAGTGGAGGCATGGGAATGATGGGATCAGATGATCCTATAGAATGGGAAGATACGATGGGAATGATGAACAATCAGAGTGATAGTCAGAATATACTCTGGACATTCACCGATGACGCCACCCGCAAGACCAATATGGATATCGACTGGCAGTTCCGCAAGTGAGATCTCGTGAAGATCCGTATATCCAATGATGCTAACTCGATGCATGCGATGCAGCACCCATTCCATATGCATGGTCAGAGATTCGTCGTGTTGGATACCAATGGTAAGCAAAGTACCAATCTCGTCTGGAAAGATACTATCCTGATCCCCCGATGAGAGTACGTGGATATACTCGTCGATATGTCGAATCCAGGTACCTGGATGGCCCATTGCCATATCGCCGAGCACCTCCTCTCAGGTCTCACTATGCAGTACCGGGTGACTGAGTAGGCACTATCTAGACTCACTTGTCGTCCCTCTATTTTATGGATACATTTCGATTGCATTCAGGATTTTATCCATATAATCCTCGCAACCAAAATCTCCTATGACAGAACCACTCTATCTCTCCCTGATCTCGTCTGCACTCACGCTGAAAAGCTACCAAGTCGAGGTCGTACTCGAGCTCACAGCCGAGGGCTCGACTGTACCATTCATCGCTCGATATCGCAAGGAGCGGACTGGTGATCTCGATGAGAATCAGATCCGCGATATCATCGATATGCAGCGGCGAGAGGAGACTCTCTACAAGGCAAAAGTGACTGCCATCGAGGGAATCCGCGAACAGTGACTCCTGACTCTAGAGCTCGAACGCACCCTCGAGAACGCGAAGACTCTGAAGGAAGTCGAGGATATCTATGCACCGTATCGACTCAAAAAGAAAACCAAAGCCATGCTCGCCATAGAAAAAGGGTGGCAGGCCGTGGCAGATATGATCAAGATGAACTGGATTTTTGTCATACCACAAAATCTGCTCGCCCTCCATCCACGAGAAGAGATCATCGAGTGAGCGATCGAGATCATCGCAGCCGAGATATCTGCGAGTGGTGAGATCCGTGATACACTCAGAGGATATCTGCATACCAAGTGACTCATCATATCAAAAAGGAAAAGCGATAAGATGCTCGAAAAGCTCAACGAGAAGACGAAGTGAGAAGTGAAAAAGTTCGACATCTATGCTGACTTCTCAGTCCTCGTATCCCGTGTGAAACCCTACCAGACGCTCGCACTGAACCGTGGTGAGAATCTGGATATCCTCACGGTAAAGATCGACCGTGATGATGAGTCACTCGAGCTCGTTCGTGACTCTTTCCCACGAGGAGTGCTGATAGCGGAACTCGAAGATGCAATCAAAAAGGGATACACTGCCCTGTCAAAATCTGTCGAAACCGAGATCCGATCTCTCCTCACCGAGAAGGGAGAAGATGAGTCGATCGCCACATTCCAGACCAATCTCGCCCACCTCCTCATGACGCGTCCAGAATATGGCAAGACGATCCTCGGAGTCGATCCAGGCTATCGCACCGGGTGCAAGCTCGTCATCCTCGACGCACTTGGTGATCCGCTCACATTTTCGAAGATTTTTCTGGATAGCAAAAAAGAGGCTGAAAAAATACTCCAAACTCTCGTAGAAAAATATTCTCCAGACGTGATCGTCGTAGGTAATGGAACAGGATCCGATGAGACGATCACACTCTTGCAGTCACTATTCTCGATTCCGATTTTTATCGTGAATGAGTCTGGTGCGTCTGTCTACTCCGCGAGTGAGGTCGCACAGGACGAGTTCCCAGATCTGGATGTCACCGATCGTGGAACGATCTCGATCGCTCGCCGCTATATCGATCCGCTGTCTGAGCTCGTGAAGGTGCCAGTCGGCAGTATCTGAGTCGGGATGTATCAGCATGATATCGCCGAGAAAAAACTCGAAGAACGCCTCGGATACACCGTCGAGGATACCGTGAACCAAGTCGGCGTCAATGTGAACACCGCATCCGTACACGTCCTCTCCTATATATCAGGACTCGATCGCCGCTCCGCGAAGAAGATCTACAACCATCGTCCCTACGCTTCTCGTGCTGCCCTCGCGAAGGTCCTCACGAGTAAGGCGTACGAGCAGTCGATCGGGTTCATGCGGATCCCTGAGAGTAGCGAGCCACTCGACAACACCGACATCCACCCTGATCAGTACGCCCTCGCACACTATGTGATCGACTCGGAGATCGAGAGTTCGGACTTCGCTGGACAAAAAGAAAAACTCACGCCACTCTACGCAGAAGTATCTAGCCGTACCCTCGACTTCATCTGGGAATCCTATCGAGCCATCGGCCGAGATCCACGCACTCAGTCGAGTCACCGCGAGGCCAAGAAGAAGAAAATCATAACCGAGCTCAAGGAGTGAGATATCGTCACTGGCGTGGTACGCAACGTAGTGGCATTCGGAGCCTTTGTCGATATCGGGAGCAAGAACGACGGACTCGTCCATGTATCACAGATCGCCGATCGATATATAGCAAATCCTATGGACCATCTCTCTGTCGGACAAGAGGTGCAGGCTCGGATCGTCGGGATCGATACTGCGAGTGGCAAGATCCAGCTATCACTGCGAGGTATCTAACATCACAACTATGTACTACCAAACCTGCATCCCATCTCCTCTCGGTGATCTCATCGCGATCGCAAGTGATGATCATCTATTGATGCTCGAGTTCGCGGATTGTGAGGAACTGGAGGAGCGGTTATCTGTCATTGCGAGACACGAAGCAATCCAGGCTATTGGAATAGAAAACCAAATCCTCTCTCTCACAGCAACTCAGCTCTGAGAATATTTCGAATGAAAGAGAACAGAATTCACTATACCGCTCTCGGTCGATGGTACCGATTTCCAGCGAGATGCCTGGAAATGACTGGAAAAAATCCCATACAGTGAGACTCGGAGCTACTGAGAACAGGCGAGGATGATCGGGCGGGATCGGGCTGTCCGAGCTATCGGATGA
>JAYTJD010000003.1:0-6138 GCA_043731405.1 Candidatus Altimarinota bacterium | reverse complement strand
TTTCGAGTGTTATTCAGAAGAATTGCATACAAAAAGTATATGAAAATTCAGAATTTTACAATAGCTTTTTTAGAGAATATTTTTTATTTATTTATCTACGTCTTTATATAGATATCGTACATAAAAACAAATAGAAAGAATGGGTCAAAAATATATATAGAAACAATTACACAGTATAATCTAAAGAAAGTATAACTAATATAATATAGTGCATAAAAATTCATACTTTTTCACATATAAAACATTGTGAAAAATATAATAATATTGATTTGTTTTTTGCCCAAAAATTCCTACACTAAACCTTATATAAGAAATCAAATCTTCATTTTATGACTTTTACACAAAAAAACATATTAATTCCTATTGTTTTTACACTCTTATGAATTACTGTTGGTTATAGACTCACGCCATATTTCCCAATATATCATACCAATACGAGTGCTAATCAAAAAGTCGATACTAGTATATCTTCTTTAGATATTTTTGCGACACCAAAAATACAAAAAACAATGGATATTATTAGACAATATTCTTATGGATTTGATAAGAAAACAATCCTAGATATAGAAGATGCCACAATGAAGTCTATTGTTAATGGCCTTGGAGATAAACATAGTACTTATTTTACACAAAAAGAAACGAGTGAATTTGAAGAAGCACTTCGTGGGGACTTTGAGTGAATTGGTGCCGTGATCAATGAAAATCCAAGAGGAATAAAAATAATGAAAGTTATAACTGGATCACCAGCAGAGAAATCAGGGCTCAAAGCGGGCGATATCATGACCCGAGTTGGAGACATCAGCATAGTGGGCAAGTCTACGGAGGACGCCGTCAAAGTGATCCGTGGAAAAAAAGGAACCATTGCAGAAATCACTTATAAGAGATGAGATGATAATACAGAGCTCCATGTGAGTGTCATACGTGACCGTGTCAATGTACCATCAGTTGCTGAGAAAATGTTCGAAAATAGCATTGGATATATTGAGATATCTACATTTGGCGAGCACACGACAGCCGAATTCATAAAATCATGGAACATACTCATGGGTTCTGGAGCTCGGGGGATGATTCTCGATTTTCGAAACAACGGAGGAGGATATCTCGATACAGCAGTCGATCTCGCATCAATAGTCCTCCCAGAGAGAACTCCAGTCGTAATAATCAAACAAAACGATATCACCAAAAACGAGACGCTATTTACAAAACAAGGAACCAAAAATAATACAACTATCCCACTCATTATCCTGATAAATGACTATTCCGCATCAGCGAGTGAGATATTCGCTGGAGCGATGCAGGATCATGGCCGTGCTCTCCTCGTTGGTGAGAAGTCCTATGGAAAATGATCTGTACAAGAGCCATTTGATCTCGGTGATGGGAGTATCATCAAGATCACAACTGCTCGTTGGTATACCCCGAAAGATGCGAGTATTGATGAAAAGGGGATTACTCCAGATATCAGTGTTATACTCACGAACAAGGATTATGAGAATATATTCGATCGTCAGCTCAAGGCAGCAGAACTCATTATTCGCTCGCAGATTTCGATGACTGGATCACTGCAAGATCTGAAAGAAAAATACAAAATAAATAATTTCAGTACTCTCACAGGAACAACTCTCACCCAATAAAACTATGTATCTCAAGTCCAATCCAAATTGCCAGATTACTTAAAAATAGAAAGACACTTCTATTTTTTCCATCTTGAATGGTATATAATCTTTTTTACTATGCAGCAAACAGCACCACATATCCTCGATCAAGACCCAGAAGCACACAACTATCTTGTCTGAGAACAAGATCGCCAGCGGTATGAACTCGAGCTCATTGCGAGTGAGAACTATGTCTCTGAGGCCGTCCTCGAGGCCAATGGATCTATTTTTACCAACAAATATAGCGAGGGATATCCAGGTAAGAGATACTATGCAGGCCAAGAATGGGTCGACAAGATCGAGAATCTGGCGATCAATCGAGCCAAGCAACTCTTCGGAGCTGAATATGTGAATGTACAACCACACTCAGGGTCTCCTGCGAATCTGGCTGTATTTTTTGCACTCCTCTCACCAGGGGATACGATTCTCGGTATGAACCTCGATCATGGGGGACATCTCTCACATGGACATCCACTCAACTATTCTGGGAAGATGTTCCATATTATCCCCTATGGTGTCGATAAATCGACAGAACTCATCGACATGGATATTGTCGAGCAATTGGCGAAGGAACACAAGCCAAAACTCATCATCGCAGGGTTTTCTGCATACTCTCGGTCGATCGACTGGGCTCGGTTTCGTCGTATTGCGGATGAAACAGGGGCAATACTCATGGCAGATATAGCACATATCGCAGGACTCATCGCAGGAGGTGCTCTCGATAATCCTGTTCCCTATTGTGATATTGTTACTACAACGACACACAAGACCCTTCGTGGTCCTCGTGGTGCGATGATCATGGCGAAGGAGCGATATGGTCCAGATATAGCGAGATCAGTATTTCCAGGGATCCAATGAGGTCCTCATGAGCACTCTATCTTCGCTAAGGCTGTTGCCTTCGGAGAGGCACTCGAGCCATCATTCTCCAAATATGTTCACCAAATTATCGCCAATGCTCGCCAAATGGCGAAGGTGTTCTCCGATGCAGGTATCCGTGTCATATCGGGAGGTACTGACAATCATATCATACTCCTAGATATCTATGGATCTCTCGGTCTCACAGGCAAAGAGGCAGAGCACATCCTGGAGTCGATCGGTGTGTCGACCAACAAGAATATGATCCCTTATGATCCTCGCAAGCCACTCGATCCATCCGGGATTCGTATCGGGACTCCGGCTATCACGACTCGTGGATTTGATGAAGTTGTATCTGAGCAACTCGCACATATCATGGTACTAGCACTCCGTAATCCGACGGATGAGACCCTTCTTGCGAATCTCAAATCAGAGGTTCGAGCTCTTTGTATCGCCTATCCTATCCCTGGAATTCACTAGGGATTTCTGAAAAACTACGAATTTCATTGTTATAAAAATTTATTTCTTAATTACTTCCATAGGGAAGCTCATTTCGAAAAAATTTTTCTGCCTCGAACTTCTCGTTTTTGAGAAATCCTATATAATATATATTATTCATTAGTTTTTTACAGATTTATTTTTTTATGGAAGATCTCGATATCACATCTAGTCCAGAATCCAGCGAATGAGGCACGCCCACTCCTGAGGCAGTGCGTGAAAAGAGCGAAAAACAAAAAGAATCCTACAAAAAAGCTCAGGCTCAGATACAACGAGCCCAAAAAGATGAAAAAAAAGCCAAATGAGATAATGATGAACTTTTTCATATCCTCACTCGTTTTATCCAAAATCCGTACTACGAGACACTCGTCCCTCAGGTGACAGAGCTCCTCTCTATCGCCCTCCCATCGAGGCCGATCATCGGTATGCTCGCCCTCATATATCCTGATGCAGCTCATCATGTATTCCATACGATTGGGGAGTTAGATCGGATCCATCTCATGCAGTTACTCCATCGCTATGATGAACCATGGATATTTCATGAGCGAGATCTCCATGCGACACTCCGTGAATGGATGAGTACTTGGATCGATAGTTTTGATCGATATATGATCACCGACGGGTCATCACTGATTATGCAAAAAAAGTTCTTCACCATGATAGAACAAGCAGAATCAACAATACTCTCTGGTATCACTACATTCGTTCTCTTTTTTTTCCAGTCTCGCAATATCACCATTTCCCCATCGACAACCGAGTCATATGCCAGGTTCATCCTCAAAAATATCCGTAGCACTCTCCAGAAGTCCATCCTCAGGCATCCTGACACAGATATGGCATCTGATAAGCCATTGGATGATATGGCACTATTTGGGCTCTAGGAGACTCTTTTTTTCCATGTAGAGAACGACTGATATCATGATTCCTATGAGGAATATAGCGAGTGGCTCGGCCCATTTTCCATCGAGCGTATAGGTATATCCATTCCCAAAAATCTGTCCCACCCACATGATATATGCTGTCGGGAGATAGATCGTCCAGCCCCAGAGATAGAGTATCCAGCCACCGATGAGAGCAAACAGGAGATAGAGCACACTCGCAAATAGTATCCATCCGAGCACGCCACTGATGAGGATATTGGATACGATAGTCCAGAGGGGAATCACACTAAAGTGATATATAATTGCAATAATACTCCCAGCACTAGCCGCGAGCGTCACACTGACGATATCGATAAAAAATCGTGGGGTATATCTGTTCGCGAGGAGTCCCACCAGTCTCGGATGCCAGAGGAGGATACCGAGTGTTCCTGCAAAAGAGAGCCCGAAACCAGCATCATAGATCAGAGCAAGAGGAGAATAGAGGAGGATACACAAGCCGACGAGGAATAGTACCGAGAGTGATGAGGCTCGTTTGCCTCATTCGATCGCCATATAGGTGATGAGTCCCATAGCGACCGCCCGTACCACCGGCATATCCCAACCCACGAGACTCCCATATGTGAGGACGAATAGTATCACTATACTCCCTCGTAACCATCTATGTATCGGAATATACCTGAGTATCCCTGTGAGGATCACGATGACGAATGCGATATTCGATCCACTCACGACGAGGATATGCGTGATACCAGCATTGGTGAATGATTTCTTCGTCTCACTCGAGAGCAGCTCGATATTGCCGATGGTCATACCGAGGACGATCCCTGCGATATTCTCTGGGAATCATTTGAATACGACTCACTTTGCCCATTTTTGTACTGCCCCGAGAGTGCCTATTTCGCCTCGAGTGATTCGTTTGAATATCGGTACCGTACTCTTGCCATATATCCGATGGTACCACGCATATCCAGAGAATCATTTGAGTGGACGATCGATCACTTTCATTATTTTACCAGTGTATTCGATAGTATCATTGATTCCGATATGGAGATTGCTCGGGATCTCGAAAAAAATACCAATATCACCACCCGAAATGGCTCCACTCTGTCCTGTCGATCTATTGGCGATATTGGCGATCTGTAGTCGATATGTCGTGGAGAGGTCACTGGTATACATGATCTGGTCGACTCGACCCGTGATGATATATGATCCAGAAAAACTACTCGTTTCCTGTTGTAGTTGTTCCCATGATACACTCCTGCTCACATAGTCTCGCTGTCCGAGATACCAGCCACCCAGAGATATACACACGAGCATCACGACAATATACCACTCTCGCCAGCCACCGAGGAGGGCGAGTATGAGTGGGAACAGGAGGGCGAGTTCGATACTGAGAGGATAGTTCGATACTATACCACAGCCGATACCGATCGCATAGAGGGCAAATGCGAGAAAAAAGAGAATCCGTGGATGCTCTAGGGTCGTATGATACGCAGTATTCATATCAGAGCATAAGAAATAAGGCCAAGAGCGATGATCTGCGTGAGGTCAAGGTATATCCGTGAACTAAAGAGATCACTGGCACCATTGAGAAACTCTCAGAGAAAGAGCACAATCGAGAAAATCCCCATCCCCATATATCCGATGAGTCCCTCTGGAAGGTGTATTTGGTGCTCTATACGGTAGAGCAAATATACCGTGAGGAGTGAAAATATGGAATACATGATCGGGAGCGGGAATGTCGGATTCTGGAATGGTACAATGCTATCAGGACTCGTATAGTGTACCGAGAACCAGGTATCGAGGACGATCCCATAGATCTGTCCACCGAGGAGTGCTCCGATATAGCCTATACTCGCTGCTATGAGAAAAGCGGGTACAATGCTATCCCAGTACTTGGGTCGCTCTTGGACCTTGTTCCATGTCTTGTAGAGAAATATTACTAGAAATCCCACTACACCACCAGCAAACGAGAGACTATAGTTATCCGTGATAAAAAATTGTTTCAAAAAAGCGAATATATCACCCGATGAGAAGAGATCTACAAAAAGAAACTTCTCAGTTCTCCAATCAGAGAGGATATAAAAAAGCCGACCAAAAAAGAAAATCGAGAGAGTGAAGTCAATAATCGAGTCAAAAATATGCCGAGGGAGTCATCTGCGGAGTGAGAAATAATGGAGCAACATAAAAAATACGGCCCAAGCGATGATAATCGAGAGTCAGAACGTATAGACAGTGATCCAGTTTCAGAG
>JAYTJD010000002.1:0-2470 GCA_043731405.1 Candidatus Altimarinota bacterium | reverse complement strand
TGCGGAGACGGTTGTTGCGGTTGATGACACGGCGATAGAGATCATTGAGATCTGACGATGCAAATCGACCACCATCGAGCTGGATCATCGGTCGGAGATCAGGAGGGAGAATCTGGAGAGCCGAGAGGATAAAATTCTCAGGTCTCTGTCCTGACTTAAAGAGTGATGATGCGAGTTTGAGTTTCTGAAGGATCTTTTTGTGTTTGCTTTTTGGAGAGATCTTGAGCTCTGCTTGTTCTGTCGCGATAAAATCTTTGAGATCGATACGCTCGAGAAGGAGTTTGAGGAACTCAGCACCTGTTCCACCCTTGAATACGTGTGGGAACTTTTCATAGATGATACGATAGTCGAGTTCTCCGATGACCTCTGCTGGACGGATGATCTTGAGGAGATCTTTGAGCTTGTTGTATTCAGCATCGAGTTGATCGAGCTTGCCCATATGCATTGCCTCGAGTTCGTGGAATTCTTTTTTCGAGATTTCCTTCGCTTCGAGCTTGAGTGTGAGCTCATTCATCGTGTTTTGGAGATCTTTTTGTACGGTGATCTTTTGGTTTTTGTATGCATTCTCGAGCTCGGCAATAGCCTCTTCTCGCTTGTCCTCGTATACATCAGTGACGATATATGAGGCAAAGTAGATCACTTGTTCGAGCTTCTTGACAGAAATATCGAGCATAAGTCCAATACGAGATGGTACTGATTTGAGATACCAGATATGAGCTACTGGAGCGGCGAGTTCAATATGACCCGTTCGCTGGCGACGAACCTGAGAGGTAGTCACCTCGACACCACATCGCTCACATACGACACCCTTATATCGGATTCGTTTGTATTTGCCACAGGCACACTCGTAGTTCTTGCGTGGGCCAAAAATCTGCTCACAGAAGAGTCCACCACGCTCAGGGCGTTGTGTACGGTAGTTGATCGTCTCAGAGATGAGTACCTCACCATATGAGAGAGCTCGGATATCATCCTTGTCAGAGAGTCCGACGGAGATAGCTCGGAGATTGTCGAGGGATTTTCACTGAGTGATGTCTCGTTTTCCTGCATGTTTACCGATTTGTGAGTAGTCGGTGATTTTATCATTGAGGAAATTTTCGAGATCTTTTGTCATTGGGAACATAGGCTTTTTTTAGTTAGTGATTAGGATTGGTTTCATCATTATAAGCGAGGAGGAATCGGTTTTTTTGGATCTTTCACTCCACTTAGAATGACGGAGCAAATCACTTTTTGCATCCGTATCATATACATGAAGAGGTCGTAAGGAGGACTATATCCTCTTTCTCTTGGACTATGCCATACGGATGAAGTGGTGGGATGTATTTCTACTATTTACTATATCTGGTAACTATCATATCTACTCTTTGTCATCTTCGATGATCGATCCGCTGACTGGAGCGTCTTCGCCAACAACAGTCTCAGTTGGCTCTGGGATGTCGATCTCGATATCGAACTGTCCATCGAGTTTCTCGAGTTCTTCGTAGCGAGCCTTCATCACTGCCTCAAATTCTTCGACCTCTTCTCCGGAGAGGAGATCGATATTGAGATTGAGTGCCTGGAGTTCACGCAGAAGGACGTTAAAGGACTCTGGTACATTTGGACGCTTGATACGTTTTCCTTTCACGATTGCTTCGTAGAGCTGAGTACGACCATTGATATCATCTGACTTGACCGTGAGCATCTCCTGGAGGATATTGGCAGCACCATACCCCTCGAGAGCCCACACTTCCATCTCTCCGAGACGTTGTCCACCATTTTGAGCCTTACCTCCGAGTGGTTGCTGTGTGACCATAGAGTATGGACCAACACTACGAGCATGGATCTTGTCTTCGACGAGATGATGGAGCTTCAGCATATACTTGACTCCGACCATCGTTCGCTCTTTGAATTTTTCACCAGTTTTTCCGTTGTAGAGTTGGACCTTGCCATCTGCTGGGATGCCTGCCTCGACCATGAGTGCTGAGATCTGATCAGTCGTGAGACCGTTGAGAATCGGAGTCGCTACATTGATACCGAGCTTGCGAGCAGCTCCACCGAGATGCGTCTCGAGGACTTGTCCGATATTCATACGAGAGAGAACACCGAGTGGATTCAATATGATATCGACTGGGGTTCCATCTTCCATGAACGGCATATCAGCAACTGGGACGATACGAGAGACGATACCCTTGTTACCGTGGCGACCCGCCATCTTGTCACCGACCTCGATCTTGCGAGTTTGAGCGATATAGACCTTGACCTGCTTGAATACTCCAGTTGGGAGATTGTCTCCATCCTCACGACGGAGGGTGTGTACGGCGATCACCTTTCCTCCTGAACCTGATGGGAGTATGAGTGATGAGTCCTTCACGTCCTTGGACTTGTCACCGAAGATTGCTCGTAGGAGTCTCTCTTCTGGAGAGAGCTCGACCTCACCCTTTGGTGTGACCTTACCGACGAGGATATCACCCGCTCGGACAAATGCACCGACTCG
>JAYTJD010000001.1:0-2471 GCA_043731405.1 Candidatus Altimarinota bacterium | reverse complement strand
CGAGTCGTTTGCCAGTATCTGTTTCTATAACTGATTGGGATATAGTTGTATTGGTTCCAGTACTTGTATTTACTCCATCTGATTGGGATGGTGTATTATTTTGTGCTATGAAGTATCCAACAATAGCGAGTATTAATACTATTGAGATACGGGTGATGTGTTTTTGTGTGAGTTGCATTGTTTGTTTCCTAGGGTTAGCAATGATGATGAGTATTGGTATGGATTGTATCTACAATACTCTAGCTGACAAGCAGAAGAATAGCTATAGATATCTGATTTGCAAATCGGGTGGATCATATAGAAATCCCCCCCCCTCTGTCAAGTCTAGTTTTGAGAAAATAGTATCTCATTTTGTATTTTATCACTTTCCCATATACTCCTCTCTCATATGCCTACCAAAAAAATCTACACCAATACTCTCGCTCAGATCGCAGGCAAGATCATCACCGCTCTGATCTCTATACTGCTCATCAAGGTGCTCACAGGATATCTCGATGTCGCTGGGTATGGACTCTACTCCAAGATATACAACTATCTCTCCATATTTGCAGTCATCGCCGATCTCGGACTCTATACGATCACGGTACGAGAGCTGACACGATATGCAGATGATAGAGATATGGTTGCGAAAATCAGTGGCAATATCCTCTCACTCCGTACTCTCTCAGGCGTACTGATAATCGGACTCTCGCTATCGATCGCCCCATTGCTCACGGGATACAACTCGCCGATGGCACTCATGGGTATTGCTATCGTGTCTCTTTTTACACTCATGGGTCTCATCAATAGTTCCTTGATGAGCTATCTGCAGGCTATTCTACATACGGAGTTCTCTCTTGTTGCGAATACTTGCGGTAAACTACTGACATTTGGAATGATTCTGATGTTCTCGGCGTTTCTTTTTCCTCGATCTACGACTCCTGATATCGAGGTATTCACCCTCGTGATGCTCGCAGGGCTCGCAGGCAATATCGTGATGACAGGACTCACCTGGTGGTATGCGAGTCGCTGGCAACCGATCAGATTCGCATGGGATATCACATACATCAGAGATATATTGCGGATATCACTTCCCTACTGACTTGCCCTGTTTCTCTGAGTGATATTCTTCAAGGTGGATATCATCCTACTCTCTATCCTCGAGCCTGCAGATATCGCTGACACGAGTATCGCCCTCTACGCTCTCCCGATGAAGATCGTCGAAGTCGGGATGATGTATGGGACGATATTCCTCAACTCACTTCTACCAGTTCTCACGACGGCAATCGAACGAAAAGATAACGAAAAAGTCACCAAACTCACTCGTCATGCATTCATGCTCCTGTTTGCTGGAGGTATCGCTGCCAGTGGATTCCTCGCACTATTTGCTCCATGGGTCATCGCTCTCATCTCGACACCCGAGTTTGTATCGCAGACCGTGATGGGATATGGATCAGTGGATGCACTACGGATCGTTGGGTGGATATTCCTCGTGTACTTCGTCTCGTCACTCTATACCTACATATTGATCGCGAGATGAGAGCAACAGCGGATGATGTATATCAATGCCGGTATAGCGATCCTCAACATCGTCGGTAATATCGTATTCATCCCGATGTATAGCTTCGTCGGATCTGCGTGGGTGACCCTCATCACACAGATCCTCCTCCTCATCCTGACATATATTGCAGTACAGAGGAAATAGTATAGATTTTTGCCTTATTCCAAGGTATCTGATAGTATGTATTCGTAATTCAATTATTCGCAATTCGTAATTTTCTTCGTATGCCCGATATCTCTACTCGTATCAACGCCCTGATCGCCTACCTCTTCCTCGGGCCGATCATGCTCCTCGCCAGAAGTGGTACTCCGCTCGCAGATCCATATGTCCGTGGACACGCGAGACGAGCGAACCTCATCATAGCGATCGGGGCTATAGTATTTGCCCTGTATCGATCACTCCATAGCTATCTCGCGTTCGGGATATTCGGCATATCAGTCGATGTCATCATCGTCACGAGTATCGTGAGTATCACTCTCCTCGCACTCATCGCAGGAGCCTATCAGGCCTATCACGGGATACCTGCGAGTGAGACATCATGGAGATCACTGAGCATACCGACCAATACGATGACAGAGTCTGACTATAGCGAAGAAGATCGGGTACGTATCATCGCCTCGTTCATCCCGTTTTGTGGGATCATCATCGCGAGTAGCTATCCGAGACGTGAAACGGCTATAGGGAGAAAAGTGGGGAGCCTATTCGCACTCCTCGTCCTCACGAGTATCGTATTCCTCTCGGGAACTACAACAACTCTCACACTCATCCTCACACTTGCCTATATCGGACTCATCGTCGCTACTACTGTACAACTCTTCGGATTTTCTCGATTTCTCGATTTCTCTTTTTATAATCTGATCCCCACATACGCAGAGCTAGAGTCACATATACGGGCTGGGGTGATCTCTGCATACGACTTCTGTCGAGTTGC